>JBKPQD010000475.1:0-3868 GCA_046733915.1 Chloroflexota bacterium | reverse complement strand
TTTTTTCATAAACTTTCCTCGTTCCTGCTGTACTTCACGCTCGGGAAAATTAGCGCCATCTTCGCTTATACGATGGCGTTTGCCATGCTCGAAAGCCTGACCGTGACAGGGCTCTTAATCCTTCTAAGCGCACTGCTGCCTTCGAGCTGGCTCCGGGATGGATTCGCATATAAGGGGTTTGTCATTCTCCTAATCGCCGCAGCGGATGCCCTCCTCTTTCAGAAATCTTTACAAGAGGTTTTTCCCTCTACATTGAATCTCCTACTCTTCTCCCTCATTCCCATTGCATTGATCGTGGTTCTTATTAGCGTCTTGCGCAGCAAGCCAAAACTGCAGAACCTGCTCGTCAAAGTGCAGGACCGCTTTTTGATCATGCTTTTTGTCTATCTTCCCATTGGCTTTATTTCTCTACTTGCAGTCACAGTCAGAAATCTTATCTAGAGATGGGAATGCTATGCAACGATCTCGTGGCTTAACCCGGCGCGAATTTCTAAAACTAATCTCACTAGCGCCTGTGGGGATGTATTCGCGTCCCCTGGCAAAACTGAAGGCTGTAGCCAATAGTGATAGTCCAAACATCATTGTCATCGTGTTTGACGCCTGGTCGCAGCACCATCTGTCGATGTATGGTTACCCGCGCAATACGATGCCCAACCTGGAGGCATTCGCGCGCAATGCGACTGTCTATCATAAGCACTATGCTACGGCGACATTTACAACCCCGGGCACATCCAGCCTGCTCTCGGGGTTGTATCCGTGGTCTCACCGCGCCTTGCAACTCGGAGCGGAACTCGCGCCAGCTCACGCCGGACATACCATGTTTTCAGCTTTGGAGTCGACACATTCCACCCTTGCCTTTACCCAAAACAAATATGCCGACCAAATTCTGCTTCAAGTGCAGCACGACCTCGACCAGCATATTCCCAACTGGTCATTCAACATTCAGAAGATTGATTTATACGATGCCAATATCTTCAAAAAAGATGCAGAGCTTGCGTTCGCCAGCATTGAAGACAACATCGTTAAACGAGGAGCAGGCACAGATTCATCCTTGTTCCTCGGACCATTCTACCGGCTGCATATATTAGGCAGCGTGCTGCGCAACACTCACAAGTATGGCGGCGACTATCCGCGCGGCTTGCCGGGTGCCCTGGAGACGTTTCTCCTGCCCGATGTGGTCGAAGGTGCGATTCAATTGCTGAAGGGGCTCGAACCACCCAGCTTGACCTATATCCATTTCTACCCGCCGCACGAACCGTATGCGCCCACAAAACAATTTTTCGATGCTTTCAAAAACGATGGCTGGATGCCTGCCCAAAAATCGATCCATGAGCTTTCAGAAACGAGGTACACATACGATCAGCTTCAATTGGAGCATCGCTATTACGACGAATTCCTCGCCAGTTGGGATCATGAAGTGAAGCGGCTGTTTGATTACCTGCAACAATCCAGGTTGACCGAAAATAGTTATATCTTTGTCACGTCGGATCATGGTGAAATGTTCGAGCGCGGCGAGCTTGGTCATTGGACCAAAATGATCTATGACCCGGTTGTCCACGTCCCGTTGATCGTGCGCAGTCCAGGACAGGCTACACGGCAGGATGTTCATGTGCCCACCAGCAATGTGGATTTGTTGCCGACCATCGCTCATTTGGGCGGAAATCGCATCCCGGATTGGGTGGAAGGAACTGCGTTGCCGAACTTGGGCGGGGAACCACAGGGAGGACGAAGTGTCTTCTCAATGGATGCGAAGATGAACTCTTCTTTCACTCCGCTACGCAATTATTCGATAGCCATGACTCGCGACGGTCATCGCTTGACTCATTACAGTTATCCCAAAGACAAATATGAGAAGTACGAATTCTACGACCTGGACACAGACCCGCAGGAGGTAAACGACTTGTATCCTTTAAAAACCTCCCTGGCCCTCAAAATGCAGGAAGAATTAGAGCAGAAAATGCACGAGGTGAATAAGCCATTTCCGGCAAAGGTTGTGCCAGAATGAGGCGGGAACCGGGCATCCACCAGCGAGCCTTCTGTTTTCAGCAGCCAAAAAGAACTCGCCGCTAACTCTACGGCGAGTTCTTTCTTGTTTATCCACCTAATGGAACGATCATCACACTGGCTTTGACGCGATGCCGCAAGTTGCTGATCACCGTCCCGTGAATCAAATCGGAAACTCCAGTGTGCCCGTGACTTCCCAGGATCACCATTTCCGCATGGAGAGCATTGATCATATTTGCCAGCTCGGAAGACGGTTCCCCAGCCCCTAAACGCCAATCGGTCGAGATACCGGACTCTTTCATCATTTCCGCCAGTCTTTCCAAACGCTCCTGATCGGCAAAGGTCTCCAGATCTTCACCTTCTGTACCATAACTCCGTGCCACCGGGCTTTCTACGACATGAAGAAGCGTTACTTGGGTTTGGGATTTATCAATAAAGCGCAGACTTTCGGCGAGTAGTTTCTCCTCATGCCCGGAAAAATCCAGCGCCACCGCCACCCGCTTATAGGCACTTGGTTCTGCCAGAGCGGGTGTGCTTAGTACTACGTCCTGATGCACGCCCGCCGGCCGGCGCAATCCGATAAATGCAAATTGGTTGCGCAGCCAGGGATGAAACGTCACATAGAGCAACAAAAGTCCCACCGCGCCTGTTAGTGGAATGACCGTGAAACGCAAAAGCCATGCATTATTTCCTGCACTCGCAAGCCACCCTCCAAGCTGATCAAGCACCAATTTGACATTCAGTCCTACGATAATTGCCGCAACAAACCATGCCAGTCCCTGAATCCAGGGGGCAATGCGAAACTCGCCCATCCGCTTTCGATCTGCGACGGCGTGGATTAAAGGAATGATCGCGAATGGAAGCTGTAAAGACAGAATGACCTGGCTGAGTACTAACAAGGCGCTTGTCGAATGCTCGCCGTAGTAGTTAATAACGATTACAGCGGGAATGATTGCCAGCAACCGAGTGATAATGCGTCGCAACCACGGTGGAATACGCAGATTAAGGTAACCTTCCATGATGATCTGCCCTGCCAATGTACCAGTAATCGTGGAGCTTTGTCCCGAGGCGAGCAGGGCGATTGCAAAAGCAAGTGGCGCGATCGCCGCGCCGACGATTGGCTCCAGCAAGCGGTGCGCATCCTGGATTTCGGCGACTTCGAAATATCCATTCCGGTAAAAAACCGAAGCAGCGACAACTAAGATTGCGGCGTTGATAAAAAATGCCACGTTCAGCGCCACAGTGGTGTCAATGTTGTTCCAGCGCAAGGCTTCCCGTATGTCTTGCTTTGTTTTGCCAATTTTGCGAGTCTGTACCAGAGAGGAATGCAAATACAGGTTGTGCGGCATGACCGTCGCGCCAAGGATACCGATAGCGATATATAGCGCGGATGCATCCGGGAGCGAAGGGACAAACCCTCGTACAATGCCACCCCACTCCGGCTTGCCGAGGACAATTTCGATAATAAAAGCGACCCCGATGGTACCCACCAACGCAAGAACCACACTTTCCAATTTTCGGATGCCCGCGTTGGAAAGCAGCAAAAGCAGGAACGTATCCAAGGCAGTCAGGATAACGCCATAGATGAGGGGCAAGCCAAATAGCAGCTGCAACGCGATGGCAGAGCCTAAAACCTCGGCTAGGTCACAAGCCGTGATCGCGATTTCCGCCAGGATATAAAGCGGAATGTTAATTGCCGGATGATATTCTTCGTGGTTAATCTGGGCCAGGTCGCGACGGCTGACGATCCCCAAACGCGCCGCCAGACTTTGCAGCAGGATTGCCATCATGTTAGACATCAGAAGTACCCAGATGAGAGCGTAGTTGTAGCGGCTCCCTCCAGCCAGATCGGTTGCCCAGTTCC
>JBKPQD010000474.1:0-8519 GCA_046733915.1 Chloroflexota bacterium | reverse complement strand
GCAGGAAATTCTGTGGGGGCGCGAAGATGCAGGTCGCATAGGGGGTGAATGCACACGGCGGGCTATAGGCATAATTGAAATCTAAAATTACCTTGCCATCATCTACCGGCTCTGTATACAGATATCGGCTCGGTGGGTATGTTTCTTTTCCGCTGGTGAGATCTCTGAATTTTAAGAAGAGCTGGTGGTCCTTGGTTTCGGTAACGTCCAGTTTATATTTTTGTTTCTCAAAGCGAAAGCTAAGAACTCCATCCATCGAGTCTTCGACGGTATCACCGAAAGTATCATGCTGCCCCGAGGGCTTCGACTCTGGATACGGGGTATATCGTGCCTTGAAGCGAAACTGCTTATTAATAGGGAACCATTTTAAGGGAGGCAGCGAAAAGCGTTCGTCGCGCTCGTTATCCCAGAGACGGATCGCGAACCGGCCGGCATGTTCATGAACCACCATGCGGAGCTTTTGCCATGTGATGAAACTGGGCTTCGTATCTCGATTGGGCTTGAGCAAGACCTTATCGACCGATTTGCCATTGACCTCCACCGGGACGCCTTGCGCCCTCTGAAAGTGCATACTCCTTCCCTTCTTCTCGATGACACCGAGAAAGGTCGGAGCATGCTCTGGAAGGTTGATCTCACAGAGGGGATTCGAGCCAATAAGATTTCTCCCCTCTTTGAGCCAGTACAACCCGGCCAGCGCCAGCCAGCCATTTTCGCGGACAAGTGAATCGTATTTTCTTGCCCGCCATTCGAGGATGCTCGTTTCATAGGAGGTAGTGGTCGTCATTGCACCTAAATTATACTGCGTAGAACTCATTAAGATTTTACGCTTATGAAAACTAGCCCCGCGTGTTTGCTTTTCGCGGGGCTGATGACTGGATATTCACTTTATTCTTCGAGGGTACTGATATCCCCTTCGGGCAATCCCTGCGCTCTGGCTTTGAGCACCCGTCTCATGATCTTGCCGGAACGGGTCTTGGGAAGTTTATCCACGAACTTGATCTCTTCCGGTCTTGCAATCGGACCTATGTGGGTGGCGACATGCTGGCGGAGTTCTTCGGCAAGCTCGGGCGAGCCAACCATGCCGGCCTTCAGCAGGACGAAGCAGTGGATACCCTGTCCTTTGACTTCATGCGGAAGACCGATCGCCGCGGCTTCAGCAACAGCCGGGTGACTGACCAGCGCCGACTCGACCTCGGCGGTTCCCAGGCGATGACCCGAGACCTTGATCACATCGTCCACACGACCGATGATCCAGAAATAACCATCTTTGTCACGCTTGGCGGAGTCACCGGTAGTGTATTTGCCGGGGTTCTTGGACCAATACTGGGTTACATAGCGATCCGGGTCGCCGTAAATTGTGCGGAGCATGGCGGGCCAGGGATTCTTCAGCACGAGGTAACCCTCGTTACCGTCCTCGACGGGATTTCCCTGTTCGTCGACGATCTCTGCTTCCTGCCCAAAGAAGGGACGGGTACCAGAGCCAGGTTTAAGCGGCACGACGGGCGTGGGCGTGATCATGAACATGCCGGTCTCTGTCTGCCACCAGGTATCCATGATCGGGCATCTCTCTTTGCCAATCACGCGGTGGTACCACTTCCATGCTTCGGGGTTGATCGGCTCACCCACGGAACCCAGCAAACGGAGCGAGGAAAGATCATGCTTGTTGGGCCAGGCTTCGCCGAAGCGCATCAGCCCACGAATGGCGGTGGGGGCGGTGTACAGGATTGTGATCCCATATTTCTCCACGCACTGCCACCAGCGGTTCGGGTAGGGGAACATCGGTCCGCCTTCGAACATGAACGATGTCGCGCCCAGGAGTAAGGGCCCGTAAACAATATAAGAATGACCCGTCACCCAGCCCGGATCTGCCGCACACCACCATCGGTCTTCATCCTTGATGTCGAAGACATATTTGAGGGTCGTGTATGTGCCGACCATATAGCCGCCATGGGTATGAACAATGGCTTTCGGTTTGCCGGTGGACCCGGAGGTATAAAGAATGTAGAGCGGATCTTCCGCGTCCATGATTTCGGTGGCGCATTTTCCATTGGAAATGGGAAGCGCCAGCATCTCGTGGTACCAATGGTCGCGGCTCAGCTCCATGGGAACGTCATGGCCGATGCGCTTGACCACGATCACATTCTCCACGGTTGGACAGCGTTTGAGCGCCTCATCCACCGTGCGCTTGAGCTCCACCACCTTGCCGTTGTTGTAGCTGCCGTCCATAGTGATGACCAGCTTCGATTGGCTGTCGTCGATCCGGCCCTGGAGCGAATCCACCGAAAAGCCGCCGAATACCACCGAATGGATCGCGCCGATCTTCGCGCAGGCAAGCATGGCGAACACGATCTCCGGGACGCGTCCCATATAAATCGTGACGCGGTCTCCTTTCTTGATGCCCATGGCTTTGATGATGTTCGCCATGCGGCTAACCTCACGGTTGAGAGCGTGATAGGAAAAGGTGCGCTCGATCTTGCCGTCTTCCGACTCCCAGATGAGCGCCAGTTTGTTCTTGCGGTACGAATTCAGATGGCGATCGATAGCGTTGTGAACGATATTGGTCTTGGCGCCCACGAACCATTTGAAGAAAGGCTTGTTCGAGTCATCCAACACCTGGTCCCACTTCTGAAACCATTCCAGCTCATTGGCTTCCGCTTCCCAAAAAGCGACCGGGTCCTGGCGTGCTTTTTCTGCCGTGGCGTCCCAATCCTTGAGAATGGCCTGATCAGAGACCTCCTGGGATGGATAATAAACTTCCCCTTCCATTTCTTTCACATTTCCATTTGCCTTTACAACCATGCTGCCTCCTCGTGCGAACGATTTGGATATTATGGCAATTCTACCGCTTGTCGGGTGTTTATGTAAACTTTTTAGTTACAGGACAAAATTAATTTCGCGTGCTAGTTTCCAGGGTTGGCTGCTAGCTCTTCCTTCATTTGCTGCCATGCTTGTCTTGCCTCGGTCACGGAGCCTTCGTCTTCGATCGTGGTGATGTCGCCGGGATCTTTATCCAGCGTCACTGCTTTGAGTACACGGCGCATGATCTTACCGGAACGCGTCTTGGGCAGCATGCTGACGAAGTTCAGCTCGCCGATGACGGCGACCGGTCCCAGCTCATGACGGACCGTATCGAGCAATTCCTTCTTCAGTTCGGGAGATGGTGAGCGTCCCATTTTGAGCAGGACAAATGCAGAAATCACCTCACCGCGTATTTCGTCGGGATGGCCGATTACGCCCGATTCCGCCACAGCCGGGTGCTTCAGGAAAGCTGTCTCCACCTCGATCGTCCCAATACGGTGACCAGCGATCTTAATAATCTCGTCGGCGCGGCCCGCAAACCAGACATATCCATCCTCGTCAATATGGGCAGAATCTCCCGTGTAGTACACATTGGGAATCTTCTCCCAATAGTCCTTGCCATATCGGTCCGGTTCGCCCCATAAGGCGGGCGTTAGCCCCGGGAAGGGACGTTTGATCACCATGATCCCTTTTTCATTGGGAGCACAAGGCTCGCCTTCCATGGTCATGACATCTACTTCAATTCCGGGCAGGGGAATGGTCGCAGAGCCGGCTTTGATGGGGAGCATACCCAGCCCGTACGGATTTCCAAAAATGGGACCGCCTGTTTCCGTTTGCCACATATGGTCGATCACGGGGATTTTGTTCTTCAACATTTTGTTATGAAGCCAATCCCAGGCGGGCGCGTTCAGAACCTCTCCGGCACAGAAGATGCGCTCCAAGTGATCGTGGTTGACGCGACCGAGTGGTTCGTCCCCGTAGCGCATGAGCAGGCGGACCGCTGTTGGTGATGTAAATACCCCGCTGACAGAAAACTCCTCGATCGCGACCTTCCAATTTGCTTCTGAACTGGGATGGTCAAGCGCTCCTTCGAACGCCAGTGTTGTGCAGCCAACGATCAGGGGAGCGTACACGATGTAGCTATGTCCCACGATCCAGCCAATATCGGATGTAGACCACCAGACATCGGTGGGTTGGAGACCGAACACCCAACGCGCCATGCTGACGATATGAACCTGGTATCCGCCGTGTGTATGGATGGCGAGCTTGGGTTTGGCAGTGGTGCCCGAGGTCGCGAGAATGAATGCCGGCTCATTGGCTTCCATCGCGACACAATCACCGGACTGTCCCACCGAGCGTGCCATGAAATCGTCCCAGCTGATATCGAGCGGTTCCTTCATCGGCACATCGTTTTCGCCCCGTTTGAGGACGATGACATTTTCCACGCTGTTTTCCACCTGTTCCAGCGCGCCGTCCACGATCTGTTTCAGTTTTACATCTTTGCCTTTCCTAAATGTAATATCCGCTGTAAAGACCAGTCTGGAGCCGCTGGCCTGGATGCGGTCTCCCAACGCCTTCTCGCCGAACCCCGCAAAGACCACCGAATGAATGGCACCAATGCGGACTACCGCCAGCATCAGCATGATCGCTTCCGGGCAGGTCGGCATGTAGATCGTGACACGGTCGCCTTTGGAGATGCCCATGCCGCGCAATGCCGCGGCAGTTTTCTCGACATCATGGAGAAGTTTAGCGTATGTAAAGAGACGGCGCTCGCCGCGTTCATTAAGATAGATCAGCGCGGTATGTCCCCCCCATCCTTCTTTGACATGTATATCCAGGGCGTTATAAGCAAGATTGGTTTGTGCCCCGACAAACCAACGAAAGTTTGGATAATTCCATTCGAATACCTGATCCCAGGTACGAAACCAGTGTAACTGGTCTGCAGCTCGCCCCCAGAATGCATCGGGATTCTCCCTCGCTTCTTGAATCCAACGATTGACGATGGGGCTGATAAGATTCATTGGATTGCCTCCTTGGAGGCGGGTGGGTACCCCATACACCAACCCGCCTCGATCACGCTAAGAGAGACGTGTATTAGTCATCACCCGGCGCGTGCGCAGCGGGTGCTTTTGCCCCAAGGTTTGCAACAGAGGCGTCAGATTCAATATCAACATTGTAAGTCTCAGGAAGTTTAAAGTAGCAGACCACTGCACAGACCGCTGCCACCGCCATCGGGTACCAAAGACCGGCATAATTATTGCCTGTTTTGGTGAGGAGCGTCAATCCAATGATCGGGACCAGACCACCAAATACACCATTCCCAATGTGATACGGCAGGGACATCGATGTGTAGCGGATCTTGGTCGGGAAGAGTTCCACCAGGAACGCCGCAATGGGACCGTAGACCATAGTCACGAAAATAACCTGGAGCAATACCAATACACCTAACATAAATGGGCTGTAACCGAGATAGGGGAAGAGGAAGGGCTGCCCCGTATCCTTCGGAGCAAAAGCCGCCATGGCTCCATAGATTGGATAGTAGAGTACTACCGCCAAGATCATTCCCCAGAGCATGATCTTCTTTCGACCAATCTTATCTGAAAGATTGCCGAAGAAAACGAAGAGCGGCGTGCCCACCAGCAATGCAGCGCCAACGATCAAGTTGGATTGCACAAGGTCCACTGCGAAGATCTTCTGCAGGTAGAACAGTGCATAGAATTGGCCTGTGTACCAGACAACGCCCTGTCCCATGGTGGCACCAAAGAGAGCCAGCAAAACGTAGCTTAGGTTATAGGAATTACCAAAACTTTCCTTGATCGGGTTTTTGGAAGTGCCGCCGCGTTGCTTGAGCTTGGCATACATCGGTGATTCACGCAGCGAGAAGCGGATATAAAGGGAGAGAGCAACCAAGAGGATAGAGATTAAGAATGGAACGCGCCAGCCCCATGCCTTGAATGCATCCTCGCCCACGATCTTCCTCGTGGCCAGGATCACACCCAACGAGAGGAACAGGCCAAGCGTGGCTGTGATCTGGATCCAGCTGGTGAAATAACCCCGCCGTCCATTGGGAGCGTGTTCGGCAACATAGGTTGCCGCGCCACCGTACTCACCTCCGAGCGCAAGACCCTGTAGAATGCGCAACGTGATCAGGATGACACCAGCCCATGCCCCGAGCACTTCAATGGTCGGTAGAAGCCCCACGGCAAATGTGCAAAGACCCATTAACGTCATGGTGATGAGGAAGGTATATTTACGACCGATCAGATCGCCCACGCGTCCGAAGAAGATCGCGCCAAACGGTCGGACGAGGAATCCGATCGCGAACGTTGCCAGCCATGCGATGATATCGCCAATCGGCGTGCCGGTTTGATAAAACTTGCTCGCAATTACGGTCGCGAGGCTACCGAAAATATAGAAGTCGTACCATTCGATCATTGTCCCCGCTGCCGAGGCGAAAATGATACGGGGTAAACCTTGAGCCTTTTCTTCTTGCGGGATAGCAGACATGGTCATCTCCTTTGGTATTGTGCCTGATTCAGAGGAGGCGAATCCTCTGTGAAACCAATGTGTCGCTCACTTCTATTTCCTCACTGCGTCGGCAGATCAGGAGTGCCTAATAGAGCGGCCCAGCTGAACAGCCTTTAGGAACATGCCGGTCCTATTGACTTTGATCGCGTCCGCGACCGCCGGAAGATCTGCTGCTGAATTTTCGATTCGGAGATTGGTTTATTTTTGCATTGCACGCATCCACGATGCGCAAAGCAATGGGCAGGCTCTGCGCGGAAGCCGATACTGGCTGGGCAGGAGCCAAGTCATCCATCGGAACGGGAATTCTTTTTTGCATCAAGCAACCTCCTTTGGCGAAAAGTCGGGAACATGGCAGCTCTTACTCCTGGCGCAAGTGCCAAACACCTCCTTCGCATCTAGACGTTCTTTCCAAGGCGCTATATTGATTTTAAGAAAACCGTATCCAGTTGCGGATGACCGATGTATGCCCCCTAATCAAACCTATAAGATGAACAAGCTTACATCCGTTTCAGGTAAAAACACATACACCAAAACGGAGTTACGCAATTTTGCCACGAATTTTTAAAAGACAAAACAAATCTAAATAGCAAAATCGCTCCCGCACGCTCCTAAAAGCTACCAGGCAATTTTAAGGGGAGCTGGAAGGTGCGGTCATAAACTCCCAGGTCATTGCATGGGCGACCAGAATCAGCAAGCAGAGCAGCAGACCCTCCATTTGCAGCGGCTCCATGCCTAGAATGCGCGCCAGACCCGGGAAAAGTGCAAAGAGCAGGACGATGCCATACAGGAATGGGACGGTCCAGCTATTTTTACTGAAGGCGCCCATTGGATTTGCAAGGCGCGTGAGTCGGATCAGCCTGCTCGAGAAGACGATCCCTGCGCCCGCGGCGACAATAAAAACCGCCTGCCAGATGAGATGATTTGTCCCGCCGATTTGAGCACCTAAGCTCATCAAGGCTGGAATCAAGAAGGAAGCGTAGACGCCTCCCGCCAGACGACGGGTCGTTTCATTCTGCAGCCATTGCGGTTTGGATTTCACTACGGACCACCAGAGCCCCACCAGAGTAAAGCAGGTTGCGGCGGTTACTGCATAAAAAGTATTGATGTCCATACTCTGTTCCTTGATATGTTCGCTGGTTTATTCGATCCAGTCCAAAAGCTTCTGCCATGCGCCGGCGAAAGGTAAAAACCAGGGAAATCCGTTATACAGTCCCAGTGGGGCAGAGGGAAAATTGAAGGAAGCAAGCGGATGCTCCTTGATATTTCCTGTTAATATCGCCTCGGCGACCGTCTTCCCCGAATGGGTCGCCATTGCAACACCATGACCGGCGTAGCCCAGGGAATAATAGAGCCCGTCCACCTCACCGGTGTGTGTCATCATGTCAAATGCGAAATCGAGCGTGCCGCCCCAAACGTATTCCACGTTTGTATTTTTCAATTGCGGATATACCCGTACCAGCTCACGCCACAAAATCTTGGCACTCCGTGCGACTGTGTTCGTCGTTTCCGGGAAGAAAGCGGCGCGCCCACCGAAGATCAGCCGGTTATCCCATAAGCGGAAATAGTTGAGATAATGCCTCGCGTCGAAAACCATGCGGCCCCTGCGGATCAAGTCGTTTGCCTGCTCGTCGGATAATCTTTCCGTAGCGATGATGAACGATCCAACGGGGATGATTTTCTTTTGCAACTTTTTTGTGACATTCCCCGTGTACCCCGATGTAGCCACCAGAATGGTTTCGGCAGTTAGCGAGCCGCGTTCCGTTTCGACGATGAAGCGATGCTCGCGGCGTTCCAGCCGATTCACCCGCGCTCGCGCGTGTAGTGTCGCGCCGGCTCGTTCCGCTGCACCGGCAAGACCAGCTACATACTGCGCCGGGTTCAGTCCGCCACTGCATTCATCTAGGAGCGCACCGTGATAAATATCGGTGCCAAGCTCTTCGCCTTGATCCTGCTTCGAAATCAGCTGGACCTTGTGGTTGAATTCCTTTTCCAGGAACTCAACGTCTTCCTTGAACGCGTCGAAATGTTTCGGCTTGTTCGCGGTGAGCAAGTGACCATAGCGGGCAAAGCCACAGTCGATCTTCTCCTCGTTGACGATCTGTTCCACCGTGTCTATCGAGGCGAGCGAGTATTGGAATAATCGTTTCGCAAGCTGGCGACCATACCTGTTCTGAACGGTCTGCATCCCAAGT
>JBKPQD010000473.1:0-3660 GCA_046733915.1 Chloroflexota bacterium | reverse complement strand
CCGGCGGTGACGAAGACCATATCCGAGCCTTTCAGCGCGTTATACAGCTCGTCTGCCGATTCTTCAGCGGCTTTGCGACCAATCTCCGGGTCGCCGCCCGCACCGAGACCGCGGGTGAGCTTGTCACCGAGTCGCAGCCGGCTTTTTGCCTTCGCCTGCACAAGTGCTTGCGCATCGGTATTCACGGTGATGAATTCCACACCCTGAATGCCTTCGTCGATCATGCGGTTGACGGCGTTCGATCCGCCGCCTCCCACACCGATGACCTTGATGCGGGCGATAGGTTCCACTGCTTGCAATTCTTCCTTTTCTTGCTTGTTGGTCGAGTCCATGTCTACCTCCATCAAATAATTGGGTCTTTTAATTCTGACTGTTGATTCCGTAACATCCTCTAAAGATTGCTACGGCAAAATCCGACCGATGAGTTTCTTGACAAAGCCTAAATCCATGCGCTTTTCTCCTTTTGTCCGACGGTCACGCTCAATGTTCAAATCCTGATCGTGCATCGTGAGTGCCCATCGTAATAAACCAACACCTGTGGAATATGCAGGTGAATTTAACCGATCGACAAGCCCAGAAAGATTTTCTGGTTGTGCGGTGCGAACAGGCATACCGAGCACATCCGAGGCGACGCGTTTGATCCCTGCCAGCGCCGCCGTACCGCCTGTCAGCACCATCCCGGCCGGGAGCAGCCCATCATAGCCGGAACGCTTGATCTCCTGCAGGGTGAGTGAAAAGATTTCTGCGACGCGTGCCTCGATGATATGAGCCAATTCCTGACGATTGATCTGCACGGGCCGGTCTTCGCCAAACGGACGGATCGCAAAATATTCCTCGGAGCCCACACCGGTCCGTACCGCGTATCCATATTGCTTCTTCACATCTTCCGCTTGTTGCAGTGACAGACGCAAGCCGTGGGCAACATCCTGCGTGATGTGGTTGCCGCCTACTGCCAATACCATCGTGTGCCATACGTCGCCGTTGACATAGATCGCCAGATCCGTGGTGCCGCCACCGATATCACAAACGGCTACGCCCATCTGGCGTTCCTGATCGGTCAGCACCACCTCGCCAGATGCAAGAGGATTCAACACGAACTGTTGGATCTCTACGCCGGCGGCGCCGACACATTGACGCAGGTTGTCACCGGTCGCCGCCGAAGCGGTGATAATGTGCGCTTCCACTTCGAGGCGATAACCGTGCATCCCTTTTGGATTACGAATGCCATCCTGTCCATCGACAGTAAACCCGCGTTGAATGACATGAATGATCTCGCGGTCATGCGGAATGGCGACGGCACGCGCCTGATCCAAAGCATGGGCGATATCATATTGCTCGATCGCATTTCCATTCACTGCCACCGCGCCGCGGCTATTCACAGAGGCAACATGCGCGCCAGCCATACTCACCAGAGCCGACGTGATCTCCAGCCCTGAGGTGGATTCCGCTTTCTCCACCGAACGCGTAATCGCCTGGGAGGCTGCAGCGAGATCCACGATGATGCCCTTTTTGATCCCCTCCGACGGCTCGATGCCCACGCCGAGAATACGGACCGTTTGATCGTCCTGCACCCGGCCCACCAGCGTGCATACTTTGGTCGTACCAACATCAATGCCTACAACAATTTCTTCCATATTATTGAGTGATCCTGTAATAAGGCGCAGTCGGATACGTCACATTGATCATTGTCGGACGGATGCCTCTCTGCGTTAGAGAATTGACCATCGCTTCGTACACGCGAATTTTCAGCTCAACATCATCGGCGCTCGTCCCAAAATAGACTCGCCAGCCGCGTGGATCATTCCAGCCAAACCCATAATTCGGGTTATAGATAATGATCATGCCCGGCGGAACATGTGCGCCAAGACCTCTCAACGCCTGCACCATTTCGGTGGAAATAAAGGGTACTGGATTCAAGGGATCGCTGGCGCTCAGGCTTAGCGCCGGAGCGGATTCGGCGATAACAGAAATCAGCTCTGCCATCTCCCCGCGCGGATGAAATGCCACGCCATCTTCAGCGATCCAGGTGTAGCTGCCTCCCTGCTCCCAGCGGATGACAGGATGCCGCTCCACGAGATTCACCGAAACTCTATTCGGCAAAGAGACACTGACTTTGGCAGACACCAGCTCAGGAAAGTTCAGTCGCAAGCGTGTCTCCAACTCCGCGGGCCGCAGGCTGAAGATCGGCTGATTGGTCACTCCCAGCACAGAGTTGACTTCTTGCGCAGAGAGCATTTGGTTGCCGGTAATCTGCGCCTGCGCCACGCGGAAGAGGGGCAGGCTATAGGTGAGATACAGTGCCGTACCCAGCACTGCTGCGAGTAGAAACGAGATTGCACGAGACCCAAACCGTGGCCGTGGAATACTCACCGTGCGCACCGTATCGCTTGGAATTGGCAACGCGACCTGAAAACGACGCCGCGTGTTGCGTGCCGATTTGCGTCTCGGCGCCGTGACCATTCCTTTCGAGCGCGTCGTGACCGGCGGCATAGCACGTGTCGCATGGCTGACAGCACGTTGCGTCCGCTGGCTGCTCTCCCTTTCGCGGCGCAAGCGCACTTCTTCGGCGCGGGTTAAATCTTTCTTCTCACTCATCCAGTACTCCGATACACATGCGATGTATGGTCGCGTTCGGCTTTGCGCTCCATCGCAAGTTCGATCAAACGGTCCACCAATTCGTTATACGGCAGACCACTCGCTTCCCATAACTTGGGGTACATACTGATCTTGGTAAATCCAGGAATGGTGTTCAATTCATTGAGGTGAATTTTGTCGGTGTCTCTTTCGACGAAGAAATCCACACGTGCCATGCCTGCGCAATCGATCGCTTTGTAGGCACGAACGGCATACTCACAAATCTTTTCGGCAACATCCGCAGGCAAATGCGCAGGAATGTCCAAGCCGGAGGTGCCATCGATATATTTCGATTCATAGGAATAAAATTCACGACTTGGTAACACTTCACCCGGGACGGAAGCGACAGCGTCCTGGTTGCCCAGCACACTCACCTCGATCTCACGCGCGTTCCGGATTCCCTTTTGAATCAGTACGCGGCGATCAAAGGAAGCCGCTTCCATCAAGCCTTCCTGCAAATCAGAGCGATTGCTGCATTTGGTTACGCCCACCGACGAACCCAAATTTGCAGGCTTGGTGAATAACGGATAATCGCTCAGTTTCTCTGCTTTTTCGATAATAGCAATCATGTTCGTTTCAATGTCAGACCGAAGCACAACGATCGTATCGACAACAGGAATATTGTTGGCGATCATCACATCTTTGAAGATACCTTTGTCCATACCAACCGCGGAGCCAACAACACCTGCGCCAATATAGGCGACATCGGCGAGTTCGAACAATCCCTGCAAAGTGCCATCTTCACCAAACGTTCCATGCAGCACAGGGAAGAACACATCAATCCCATGCTCTCCATGCGATGGATCGGGAGAAAGCACAAAATGCGCAAGACCATCTAAATTTTTCTGCTCAAACTTACCCAGCACGTCTTCACCGGTCAGCCATTTACCTTCGCGTGTGATGCCGATGTGCGTTACTTCATACTTGGCAGTATCCAGCACCGACAACACGGAGCGCGCGGACATCAGCGAGACCTCATGCTCACCGGAACGTCCACCAAACAAAACTGCCACGTGAAGTTTCTTC
>JBKPQD010000472.1:0-1985 GCA_046733915.1 Chloroflexota bacterium | reverse complement strand
CCTTCCTTCTGAGTGTGTTGTGGTGGAGGATGCACCGGCCGGCATTCGAGCCGGCAAATCTGCAGGGATGACCGTGATCGCCATCGCCTCATCAATCTCCAAAGAAGCATTAAGTCAGGCAGACGTGGTGATTCAACAATTAGCTGACCTAAAGCTACAAGTAACAAGCAGCAATATCAACATCCAATGCAGGTAACAAAAAGTTCCGCAGGCTTATAACTTGCGGAACTTTTACTTCGAACCTTTTCCTCGGGACTGAGACTATTTCTCAAACACCCAGCGATCTATTTCCCTGTTCCAATTGACCAACTCATCGGGTTTGAACCAGAGCGCAACTTCCTGGGCGCCGTTCTCGACGCTATCGGAGGCGTGGGTGAGGTTGCGCCCTACTTCGAGGGCAAAGTCATGGCGCAGCGAACCAGGTGCGGCTTCGGTGGGACGCGTCGATCCCATCGTCTGGCGGATTGCGGCGATCGCATTGGGTCCTTCCCAGACCATCGCCATCACCGGCGCAGAAATAATGTACGAGATCAGGCCCTCATAAAATGGTTTACCCTTGTGGATGGCATAATGAGTTTCAGCGAGTTCCTTGCTCACCTGGATGAACTTTGAGGCAACAAGGCGCAGCCCGCGGCGTTCCAAACGGGAGATGACTTCTCCGATCAAAGCGCGTTGCACACCATCGGGCTTGACTAAGACGAGCGATCGTTCCACAGATTTCCTCCAAAATAAAATTGTATGTGTAGGGACGGGCAGCTGCCCGTCCCTATGAATTATCGTAATAATTCTTCGGCTTTGGTGTATGCGTCCAAGGCATCCTGCAGACGATTGGCACGCATATACGCGTCCCCCAGCGACTGCCAAACATCCACATCCACGGGGTAGCGATACGAAACTGCATCACGCAGATCATAAATGACATCCTCGAGGAAGCGACCCTTCTTGATCAGCCTGGCATACGACTCGAGCGCACTACGGAGGTTATTACGCGAAAGCTCGTTACGCGCCAGCCCTAACACAGGATCAACCGTTGGGATAATGACGCCGGGGACCCGCCGCGCTGCAGGTTCTTGACGTGGCTCGGGAGTTGGCTCACGGTGCCGCACCGGTTCTGGGGCAGGTTCGGGCTGCCGAGGTTCGACTCGTAATTCTTCGGGAAGCTCGAAAGCTGCTTCCTGAGCAACTGCTGCAGCCTGTGGGGTCTCTTCGAGAGGCGGACTGTAGATGATCTTCGGCTGTTCCGGTTCCTGGAGTGGCGGACTATAGATGATATCAGGCTGGGTTTCTTCTGTAGGTTGCCAGTCGGTCGGTCGGGTTGGCTCCGCCGCGGCAGCGGCTGTCTCATCCGCGCGCAACCAGGCAGGCAGGTCGTCGTCTGCCGATACGGAAACCGGTTTTTCCTCTTCCTTGTCGAGGTCAGCGAGCCAGTTCGGGACGCCCTCTTCTTCCAGCTTGAACTCCTCAGTATTTACCGGTTCGGCGGGTGTTTCCGAAATCGGTTCGATCTGAATGTTCTGTTCGAAGATTGTAGTTTCGGCAACAGGCGATTCTTCCGTCTCAATATGTTGCATCCACTCCGGTAAGGCATCCGTAGATGTCTCCGGTTGAGCGGGAGAAGTTTCTTCCTGATCCAGACTCTTCAGCCACATCGCGGTTTCATCCGCGGCGGGTTCCGCCTCGGGCAATTTGCCCTCTTCCAGACTCTTTAACCACATCGAAGTATCGTCCGTGGCGGGTTCCAGCTGCGAGGCTTGTTCTTCCTCCAAACCTCTTAACCATGTCGCCGTCTCATCTGCGCCAGGTTCCGGTGATTTCTCTTCCTCTTCCAGACTCCGTAACCACATGCCCGTTTCGTCCAAAGCGGGCCTTTCAGGCTCGGGCTCTGGAGCAACGGGGGTGGTCAGTTGTTGTGCGCCGAGGTCCTTTGCCTGTTTTACCCATTCCGGCTCTTCCTCGCGACGTTCCTCAGGCTTGGTCAATAAGCC
>JBKPQD010000471.1:0-3737 GCA_046733915.1 Chloroflexota bacterium | reverse complement strand
GTGATGAAAAGGTAGAGGGTGCAAAACTCGTTAAGCAGAAACCTGTGCTCGTTCATCCTTCGCTGTCTATAGAATCATCCCCTCACAAAGCCGACAAGCCGGAAGATCCAACGACCACTATTGCCATCAGGCAGAGGCATGAGACTCATGCAAATACAGTGCTGACACATGCTGACGAAAAGAAGAATTCAATAGCAGAGACAGTTCCCGAAGAAACGACAAAGTACTTTATCGATATTGACCGGATTAAGGATGCTAACCGATTTCCTGCGGGATCAACACCCTATGCCATGGACTCTGGCGTTATTGAAGCTATCCTGCAACGACCAGAAACGAAGGTATTAAGAAAGGCGAAGCTGCAAATATGCGATTCCCGTTTCGCCTCCTAATCCTTGGGCTGCTTATCCTCATCGTCATTACATCTTTGACCGCAGTGGCATCTGCCAACACGATTCCATCAACCCGTCTCGATGACCGAGGCTTTTCGTCCAACCTCAACAATTTCAAGCGGGCGGCTTGTGCAGGATTGTCTTTAACCACACTGGTTACCGGATCCGGTACCTTGACAGGAACCCCAGGCAATGACTTAATCCTTGGCAGTTCCGGCGCCGACATCATTGATGGCATGGGCGGAGACGATTGTATTGTTAGCGGCGGTGGGGATGATTCGCTGACAGGCAACGATGGCACTGATGTTTGTTTGGGAGACGCGGGTAACGATACCTTTACGAGTTGCGAAGCCGAGGTTCAATAAAAGTGTGTATTGGCTGATCAACGACAAGAGGAAAAAGAAGCCAAAAAGAGCAATCCGCCAGCTGCTTAACCCCGTGTGTTTTGCAAGTTACTTTCCCAGGTGACCGGTGACGTTTGTCCCTGAAACTTTGCGAGTCGGTGAGTAAGTTTGGCTGATCGCAAGCTTGCTGCAATTGACACCAAACTCTTAGTGCTCGTCTCATGATAGAATTTCGTAATCCATTACTATTCTCCTGAATGCAATTAAAAAAATGAACATAAAAGCAATTCTCAAAGCACTCTTTGCAGTGACCGTCTGGGGAGCTTCCTTTGTAGCGACTAAAATCGCGCTTCAGTATGCTGCTCCGAGCACAATTGTATGGATACGTTTTGCAATGGGGGTTTTGATCCTCGGCCTGGCTGCTCGACTCGGCGGGCAGTTTTCGCTACCCACAGGCAAAGATTGGGGCTACTTTGCCCTACTCGGATTTTTAGGGATCACGTTCCATCAGTGGCTGCAATCCACAGGACTCTTAACAGCGCAAGCAACAACCACCGCTTGGATTGTTGCTACCATGCCCGTTTTCATGGCGATTCTAGGGTTGTTGTTCCTAAAAGAACGTTTATCCTGGTATCAGTGGGCAGGTATTTTTTTGGCTGCGTTTGGCGTTCTGCTTGTAGTGACCAAGGGTCACCTGGGGTCGCTTGCCATGGGCAAGTTTGGTACTCGCGGAGACTTTCTAGTACTGATTAGCGCTCCTAATTGGGCAGTCTTCTCTGCACTTTCTCGCTCAGGGCTTAAAAGGTATTCATCTACAATCATGATGTTTTATGTAATGAGCTTCGGCTGGCTTTTTACATCTCTTCTCTTTTTTGCAACCTCCGGACTCAGCGATATTTCCTCGATCCCGTTTGACGGATGGATCGCGATTTTGTTTCTCGGCATTTTTTGCTCAGGCATTGCTTATATTTTTTGGTACGATGCGCTCAAAGTTCTACCCGTGGCACAGACGGGGGCATTTCTGTATTTGGAGCCTGTCATTACTGTCATGGTCGCAGCCGTTGTGATCAAAGAAGCCATATTACTGGCCACGCTCATTGGCGGAGTCACGATCCTTATTGGAGTCTGGCTCGTCAACCGTCCAAATCGCCAAATACCAGTCGTAAAAGAGACAGCTATATCCTAAATCACTGCGTGAGGAAAACCCGAGGCTGGCATCTGCCCCGAAAGTGGTGCTGCGCGATATTTTCCTCGCACGTAACAATTCGATCCTGATGGATGTGCTAATTCCGGGAGTTACATTTGCTGTCAAAAAGCAGTTCTTGTTACTCCGGGACGTGAATGGTTGTGTTTCGCCTCCTAGTAAGGGCAGAAATATCGATTTGGCTGGACCAATTATCGCTTCCGCTTGAGGAGTAGGGGATTGGAGAGAAAACCATGACATGTATCAGCCAAGGACTTGACATTGATGCAATCGATTGGGAGTATAATCAAATTACCATATTCCCACGAAACGGAGGAAAGTCTCATGGCTAGTGTTACTTACCAAAACGTCTACAAAAAATATGGAGACGTGACTGCTGTCAACAACCTGAACATTCACGTTGATGACAAAGAGTTTCTTGTGCTGGTCGGTCCATCGGGCTGCGGCAAGACGACCGCTTTGCGCTGTCTGGCCGGGCTGGAGGAAATCACCAGCGGAGAAATCAAGATTGGTGACCGCGTAGTCAACGATGTTGCGCCGAAAGATCGTGACATTGCCATGGTCTTTCAGTCCTACGCCCTCTACCCTCACCTTTCGGTATATGACAATATGGCCTTCGGTTTGAAGCTGCGCAAGGTGCCGAAAGAGGAGATCAAGCGCCGCGTGAACGAGGCGGCCGATGTCCTGGGCATTCGTGACCTGCTCGACCGCAAGCCACGCCAGCTTTCCGGCGGTCAACGCCAGCGTGTCGCTGTGGGACGTGCTATCGTCCGCGAGCCGAAAGTGTTTCTCTTCGATGAGCCGCTTTCGAACCTGGATGCAAAGCTACGCGTCGCGATGCGTGCCGAGATCAGCAAACTGCACCAGCGTTTGCAGACCACCTTTATCTATGTAACCCATGACCAGATCGAAGCGATGACGATGGCAACCCGCATCGCGGTAATCAACAATGGTGTCCTGCAGCAACTGGATACACCCCAGAATCTGTATGATCATCCGAACAATCTCTTCGTCGCTGGCTTCATTGGTTCCCCGGCCATGAACTTCTTCCCTGGCAAGCTTCGCAAGGATGGCAATAAACTGGTGGTGGATACCGCCGATTTTGTGGTAGCCGTGCCGGCGAAACATACCAAACAGTATGAACCACACGTTGGCAAAGATATTATTTTCGGGATCCGTCCGGAGAATATCCACGATGCCGAGTTCGTCCCGCCGAGCATCGATGCCGAGAAAGTGCCGGTCAAGGTGGATGTGACCGAGTTGATGGGGAATGAGATCTTCCTGTACCTGGTCAGCGGCAAGAATACGTTCGTCTCGCGTGTTGACCCACGCTCTAAGCTGCGCGTCGGTCAACAGGCGGATGTCGCGTTTGACATGGACTCTATCCATATCTTTGATGCGGCAACCGAAGAAGCGATCCGCTAACTGATTTCTTTGATTTTTCGCCCCGGACAACGACCGTCCGGGGCGATTTTTTAATTCTGAAAACTTTAAGATTTTAATTTGTTAAAAGTGTTGAAAATATGGATTTTTATGCTACACTAACCAAGCCTGATGTGCTCCACATTCCTCATTTAGGGTATGACGTGCCTGCTTTTTACTGGCTTCCCACAAATCATAATGTTAGGAATTTTAACAAACACGCGGCGGTGGAGCTCATCCGCTTCGCGGGAAAAGGGATTTCCCGCACCGACTTGGCCGATCAAATGGGGCTAACCAAGGCGGCAGTCACAATCATTGTCAATGATCTCATCTCAAATAACATTATTATCGAAACAGAAAGTCGCAGCACATCAAGTG
>JBKPQD010000470.1:0-3520 GCA_046733915.1 Chloroflexota bacterium | reverse complement strand
GGGGCGCGTCTCACAGCTTGGGAACTGGAGCAATATGGAATTCCTTATGAGATCATCAGCGATAACACGTCCGGTTATTTTCTGAAGGCGGGCAAAGCACAGAAAGTTTTCTTCGGCGCGGATCGCGTCGCGGAGAATGGGGACGTGGCGAACAAGATCGGTACTTATATGCTGTCGCTTGCCGCTCATGATAATGGCGTGCCTGCTTATGCCGTTGTTCCGACCTCAACTGTAGATCTATCGCTCGCCCACGGCGATTTGATTCCGATCGAAGAGCGCGATCCGGAAGAAGTCTTAGGACTTGAATTCCACGGTGAACGGGTCGCGCCGATCGAAGCCGAAGCGCGCAATATCGCATTCGACGTCACACCGAACCGTTTAATCACCGGCATCGTCACCGAGAACGGGGTTGTTTATCCTCCATTCGAGATTAATCTGCGAAAAGCTGTATTGGGAAAATAAATTGTTTTTCTAGACAATACCGGCATGCCATGATAAACTTTTCCGGCTGAAAATGGCGTGGCGCATGGCGCCACGCCTTTTACTGCGAATATAAGGTATGTCATTGCGATAAGCTGCGACGAAACCGTCTCCGCATTAAGTATCAGATTGTTTCGGGCTATCGCCCTCGCCATGACAGAGGCTGCTCAATGGACATTCTTCTGACCGGTTCTGTTGCTTACGATTATCTAATGACCTTCCCAGGACGCTTCCAGGAACAAATACTTCCCGAACGCCTGGCCTCGATCAGTCTGTCGTTCCTGGTGGACTCTATGTCCAAGCAGCGCGGTGGGATCGCACCCAACATCGCGTATACGATGGCATTGCTCGGCGAGCGGCCGCGTGTGATGGCAACCGTTGGTGAAGACTTTTCAGACTACCGCAACTGGCTCGAAGCGAAAGGTGTGGACACGACCTTGATGGAAGTCGTTCCGGGTCAATTCACTGCATCATTTTTCGCGACGACCGATCAGGTCGCTGCCCAGATTGCATCTTTTTATCCCGGAGCGATGGCACACTCCGCCCTTCAATCTCTCAAGACATTGGAGAAAAAACCGGATCTTGTCATTGTCTCCCCGAGCGCGCCGGAGGCAATGATGAAGTTTCCAGCCGAGTGCCGCGCGTTAGGCATCCGCTATCTCTACGATCCCAGCCAGCAAGTCTTGCGTCTCGAAGGACATGAACTGGCGCGCGATATGGAAGGCGCACACTTCCTATTCTGTAATGATTACGAGTTCGGACTGATTTCCAAGAAGACAGGCTGGAGTCTCGATCAAATCCTGGACCATGTCAAAGTGCTGGTCATTACACGCGGCAAAAATGGCGCCGACCTGTATGCGGGTCCCGAAAGCGTCCACATCCCCACCGTGCCGGAAGACGAAATTGTTGATCCCACCGGCGTGGGCGATGCGTTCCGCGGCGGATTTTTGGCGGGCTATGCCCATGGGTTCGATTGGAAATTGTGTGGTGAGATTGGCTCGCTCGCGGCAGTCTATTGCCTCGAGCAGCGCGGTCCGCAAAGTCATGCGTACACGCGGATGGAATTCGTGCAACGCTTCCGCAAACATTTTGATGATCGTGGTAAGCTGGACGAATTGTTATGAAAGGTGAAGCCGTTGGTTAAGTGGCCTCGCGTCTACGGCGAGCGGTATATCGAGACCAAGAGGCACCGATTCAAAGACTAGTGGTTTTGACACGGCGGAAGAAGATCGCCTACTTAACCACCGAGGCATATATAAAGGAGCATCAATGAGCAATTACGACATTAAGGATATCAATCAGGCAGAAGGTGGACGTCGCCGCATGGACTGGGCAGAAAATGAGATGCCTGTCCTGCGCCAGATCCGGGCGCGCTTTAAGAAGGAAAAACCACTGAAGGGTTTGCGTGTGTCGGCTTGTTTGCATGTGACGACCGAAACAGCCAACCTGATGGCAACCCTGCAGGATGGCGGTGCAGATATTGTTCTCACCGCTTCCAATCCACTCTCCACGCAGGACGATGTTGCCGCCGCATTGGTCAACCAATTCGAGATTCCCACCTTCGCGATCAAGGGCGAGGACAACGTCACGTATTACAAGCACATCCGCGCCGCCCTCGAGCACAGACCGCATATGACCATGGATGATGGAGCGGATCTGGTCTCTTCCCTGTTCTTTATCGAGATGGGTCGCTTCGAAAAACTCGAGCCGTCCCTGGCAAGTTGGGCGAAGGGACTTCCGGACGAGGATCGCAAAACGTTGCTAACCAATGTGATCGGTGGAACGGAAGAAACCACAACAGGCGTCATCCGCCTCAAAGCCATGGAAGCCGACAAGATTTTGAAGTTCCCGATCATCGCGGTGAACGACGCGCTTACCAAGCATCTGTTCGATAACCGCTATGGCACGGGTCAATCCACCATCGACGGGATCGTCCGGGCCACCAACGTCCTGTTGGCCGGAAAGAATTTTGTGGTGGCAGGATACGGCTGGTGTGGACGTGGTCTTGCCTCGCGTGCACGTGGCATGGGTGCACAGGTCATTGTCACGGAAGTAGATCCAATGAAGGCGCTCGAAGCAGTTATGGATGGTTTCCAGGTGATGTCCATGGGCGAAGCCGCCAAGGTTGGTGATTTCTTCTGCACGGTGACGGGCGATGTGAACGTGATCGACGCAGACCACTTCAAGGCTATGAAGAGTGGCGCGATCGTTGCAAATTCCGGTCATTTCAATGTCGAAATCAACATCCCGGCTCTGAAGAAAATGAGCGTAGGGGACCCGAGCTTGGTCCGCCCGTTCGTGGACCAGTACACCACCAAGGATGGCCGCAAGATCAATATTCTTGGTGAGGGACGCCTCATCAACCTCGCCTCTGCTGAAGGACACCCCGCCTCGGTAATGGATATGTCCTTTGCCAACCAGGCGCTTTCGGCAGAGTACATGGCGAAGAATGCCGACAAGCTGGAGAAGAAAGTCTATTCGGTCCCGGGTGAAATCGACCGCGAGATCGCCCGCCTCAAGCTCGAAGCGATGGGTGTAACAATCGATATACTCACCGATGAACAGACCAAATATCTGGCTTCGTGGGAAGAGGGAACTTAAGCGGATTCGCTTTAGAAACGAAAAAGCCTCTTGGACATTACGTCCAAGAGGCTTTCTTTATAGGACAGGACTCACTACACTATCCCGGCGTGGCTTTTCCATCCTCACTTTCAGGAAAGAGATACTTCGACGGGTTCCTGTCAAAGGCTTCCTTGCAGCCTTCCGAGCAGAAGTAGTAGATCTCTCCGTCAAATTCGGTCTTGGCGGGTGCCGTATCAATGTTGATTTGCATTCCACAGACCGGGTCTTCGATCATTCCAAGCATGGGTGCCTCCTTTCATGCGATACCCCTCTTAACGTCCTTGATTTCAGGCTGTTATTACTCAAATATTTGGTGTTTTTAAGCGTTTTCAGATAAAAACTGTCTGTTTCTTTCCCATGAGCTTGCTCAAGCGCGGGGCTTGAAAATGAGTTGCCTGATCTTATGCAAGGGCTAGAC
>JBKPQD010000469.1:0-7544 GCA_046733915.1 Chloroflexota bacterium | reverse complement strand
CGCCTGGGATTTGACGTGGAGGAATTCCAGACCGTTCTGCCGAAAAATTTGATCCATCATGTGGTGCCTGGCGAACCGATCTATGATTTCTTCGAAGCGTGGAAAGCCTCCGCTGCCGAGACCTCTGCCATAAAGACCTTTGGTGCGCGGCAATGGTTTATCCATGCCGCCGAAGCGCTGGCAAAGCGGGGATACAAGATTAATTTGCAGAGAAAGTTTTTATCGCGGGGGTATTTGGTTTGGGAACTATCCAAATAATGACAGTCACCGGCCCAACCTCCAGTAATGACTGGTCACTTCTTTGGATTTAGGAGAATCTTTATTAATCCTTCTACTTTTCTCCAAGCGCTTCGTACTTCATATTCAGCTGAATGCCAATTTTCATTGTGAACTGTCATATTTACAGCAACTAAAAGAGGCGTCAAGTTACCCAAATTTCCAGGTCTGTAACACGCGATATGGGAACAAAATCTAGACAAATACCGTCCATCTGACCAGGGGAAGATTTGCGTTTCAGCAGTATGATGGCTTTGTAGACCGAAAGGAGAATGCCATGCCCAAGCTCAATCCCGTCCTTTACTCGGTTTCTGTTTTATTGCTTGCGTCCCTCGCCTGTGCTTTGCCCAGCACACCTGTCCCTGTGACGCAGGATCAGAACTTTTTTAACACCGCCATTGCCCAGACGGTCGCTGCGGCGGTGGGCCAGACGCAGGGTGTCCCATCACCGGTGCCGATTATCATGGCAACGGATACGCTAGCCGTATCGTCTACGCCGCTGCCGCCGACGTTCACCCCCACAATTACCGTGACACCCTCGCCGATCTTTACGTCCACCCCGCTGGTGCCGCAGGTCAGCGTCTCGATCGCGACCAACTGCCGCCTGGGACCTGGCATCGTCTATGACCGGGTCGGTGCTTTGCTGGTGGGGCAAGTCGCTGACGTGTACGGTCGCAACGACATCAGCAACTACTGGTACATCCGCAACCCGAACGCAAACGGCAGTTTCTGCTGGCTATGGGGAGAATATGCGACTGTGTCCGGGAATACTTCGGCATTGCCGGTATATACGCCTCCGCCTTCGCCGACGCCTGCTCCCAATTTTGCTGCTTCCTATGTTGGCAAGGATACCTGTGTGGGTTGGTGGGTGGATATCGAGCTGGAAAATACGGGTGGGATCCAGTTCAAGTCCTATTCGCTGACGCTGCGGGATACCGTCACCGACACGGTCCTGGCGACGTACTCGGACGGCTTCACCGATAACACAGGCTGTACCGATTCGACGACCCGGACGAATTTAAATCCCGGTTCTTCGCGGGTCATCAGCTCGCCCGCCTTCGCCTACGATCCGGTTGGACATAAGCTGCGCGCCACGATCACCGCCTGCTCCAACCTGGGGCAGAGCGGGACGTGTGTGACGCAAGTGATCGAATTCAAGCCCTGAGCCATTCACTTGCCGGGAAACATCGCCTCCAGCCCGCGCCAGAGATCCTCGCGCCAGGCAGTGTAATTGTGCCCACCCGAGAACTCGCGGTAGGTGATGTTATAGTTTTTCTCGTTCATCAACGCGACCATCCGGCGGTTGTCTTCGAGCAGTTCATCCATTCTACCGACGTCCATCCAGATCTTGATCTCGCGGGCGTGCTCGTGACGGACCAGGTCTACCACGGCGAGGTCTCGTCCATGGATGGAAAATACGCCCGATTGACATATGACGGTCCCAAAAATCTCAGGCATTCGCAATCCCGTATACAGGGACATCAGTCCACCCGCAGAAGCTCCCAAAACCCCATACGCTCCCGGATTCTCTTTAATATTGACCAGCCGGATATGCCGGCGCGCCAGAGGCAAAACTTCATCGTGAAGCCAGGAGAGCGTCGCGTCCGAGCAGAGGTACTCCACACCGCGGTTTCGCTTTCCATTTTGCAGGAACGCCATTGCAATGGGACGGATGCGCTTATCGGCGATTAAATTATCGACGATCGTCGTCAGCCGGGCGCGGTGAAAATAATCGGGACCGTCATAAACGATCAGCAGCGGGAAAGGTCCCTTGGCGTGCGGTTTATATAAATAGACCTCGCGCTCGCCATCGTCCTGCAGCCAGCCGGCATCCACGCGGTGACGCGTCATCCGTCCAGTGCGCACATCGGCGCGGCGCGTCGAGAATGGGGACGGCATGGTTTCCGGCATGTAGAAGAAATTGTTGCGGTTGCCTACCCCATTGTTGACGCTGTTCTGATTCCACGGGTCCAGAAAATGCTCTTGCGTGAGCGGGTCGTGCAAGGCATATTCCACGTAAGCATCGCGGGCAACGGTCAAAGAGCAGGACCAGACCGGTTTTCCGGAACGAGCTTCGAGCCGCTTGAACCGCTTGGGATGTTCGTCCCAATTGGTGAAGTCACCGATCAGTTGTGGCGCCGAATCCCCCTCCCAGAAAAATATCGCCCGATTGTTTTGCACGACCGGGTTGCCGTTTTGTTTTGCGCGTTGAAGTAACGCCTCAGCCGCCCTCATTTGCTGAACGTGCCCATCAATTCGCCCTGGGCAAGAATGTGTCCCTTCATGGCGGTGAGCAATTGTTCCTTGCTTGCACCGGGGGAAAGATCCAGGGTGGAATCCAATGCATAGAGTTTGAAGTAATAGCGGTGTGTGCCGCTTGGCGGGCAGGGACCATCGTAACGCATATTGCCGGAAGAATTTTTGCCAACCGCGACCGCGCTTGCAGCTGCGCTTTCTTCCAAGCTGGTCGTGGTGGATGGAATGTTGTACAACACCCAGTGGACCCAGGTGCCCATCGGCGCGTCGGGGTCGTCCACAATCAGGGCAAAGGATTGCGTTCCTGCAGGCGGGTCACTCCAGGTGAGCGCCGGAGAGATATTTTTCCCAATACAGGAATATTTTGCAGGGATCGATTGTCCATTCCCAAATGCATCGCTTTTGATCTTGAGGGACACAGCAGCCTCCGTGGGTTCGGTTGTTGAGGTTTTATCGGATGAACAGGATGCGAGCACGATGACCAGCGCACAACAAATCAGGAATATTCGTTTCATAAAATGTCTTCCCGCTTCACTCCATCGAATTGCAGGATAAAGTCGGCGCCATAGGCGAGCGATGGAGTTCGAAATCCGGTTTGATAGTCACCATCAACAATGCGCTTCATAATCTCGACCGTGGTCAGCGCGGTATAAGTATATGCCTCCAGGCAGGTTAATTTCGAGACGGCACGAGCCCCGTTTTGATCGGTCGCTTCCCCGATCAGGATGGCGTAGCCTTTCCGCCGTTGTTCTGCACCCGGCCCGGGTGGTGTGAACGTGTTGATCAAAAATTTCAGGAAACTCTTTGCGGGCCGGTTGTATAGCAAAGGACCAAGGACACGCATGGATTTCATCACACGGATATAACGTTTGGGAAAGGCAAAATACGTTTCGATGTTTGGGATGCCGGTGCTGTAATAAGCGGTGCTGACGTCGCCCCAGCCAATAGAGACGACCGGGACCGGACCACGGCCAAAATCCTGCTCGCGGACGCTCCCGGCCGGTGGGATTGATATCAGCTTCCCGGCACGGCGGATCCACCCTCCGCGGTGCATATTCTCGACGGCGGATTTTGCCGTCCCGCGCGAGGCGCCCGCGCCGACACCACGAATGAACAAGCGCAGCTGCGTTGCCGATGGCAATCTCTGCTTAACATGTGCGGCGAGACAATCGGAAGGGACTACGTCGAATCCCGCACCCGGCAGGAGCATGATGCTAGCGTCCTTTGCCTGTTTATCCAGTGCGGCGAGCGCTTCAAAACCGGGAATCTCCCCGCTGATATCCACATAGTGACGCCGGGTCCGCAGGCAGGCCTCCGCCATCGGGCGATACGTGTGCACAAACGGACCGGCGCAGTGAAGGACGGCATCCACTTCCCGTAAAGCGGAATCTAATTTTGAGGTTTCGTCTAACGAGAAGGCGCGATATTCGAGATTGTATTTCTGCGCCTGGGCGCGCAGCTGCGTTTCATCACGCCCGGCAAGGAGAGGGTGTAATCCAGTTTGGATCGCATGATCAACGATCAATTGGCCGGTGTAACCATAAGAACCATAGATGAGGAAATTATTCATAATGCTACATGTCATTGCGAGGGCGTCAGCCCGAAGCAATCTCCTCCTAAACGGACAAAACTCCCAGATAGGATTATCCCGTTAAACGGAAGATTGCTTCGTCGTCGCTTCGCTCCTCCTCGCAACCCCGCCGACAGCAGGCGGGGCAATGACATCATAGTCTCTTCACAAAATGCACCAAGCGGTCCACTTCGTGATATCCCATTTTCAAATGTGCCTGGATACCGGCATCGTTATCCAGCCAAGTATCCGAGGCCATTTCCTGGCAGCCCTTTTCGCGTGCCCATCGTTCCACGACACGGATCAATTCCCTGCCCAGCTTTTGACCGCGCACGTGCGGATCCACGTACCAGGCAAGGATGTAGCCCACGGGTGAAGTTTCGCAGCCTTCGGCATAATCACGCAGACCCGTTTCGACAAAGGCGACCAGCTGTTCGTGCTCGTTGGAAGCAACAAAGATGGCCGAGTCTTCGTCGGCGAGCAGATCATCCACATCCAGAGCGAGATACTCCAGCGGCGCCTCGGGCCATAATCCCTGGCGCATGCGAAGCCATTCCGGTTTGTCATCCTGGGTCGCGCGTCTGATCGCGAAATTCATCGTCCTCCAAAGAAAAGACCCTGAAAATCTCAGGGCCTGATTGTAAACTACTCTTCTTCCTCTTCCCCGCCGCCACCTCCGGCACGCTTGGCGAGGCGGTGATCGAGCATCAGCACGGCGGTGCCGCGTTCCTCAATCAGCTTGAGCTTGGCGACCAGCTCGGCGGCATTCTTTTCCTCTTCCACCTGCTCGCTGATGAACCACTGCAGCATCACCTGGGCAGCATAATCCTTTTCCTTCAGCGCGACCTCGTACAAATTATGGATGGAGGCAGTGACCTTCGCTTCATGCTCCGCCACCTGTTCCGCGACCTGCAGGTTAGACTTCCAATCCGTTTCCGGCGCGTCGATTCCTCTCAGCTCTACACGCCCACCGGCATCGATCATGAAATTATAAAACTTCATGGCGTGCTCGCGCTCCTCATCCGCCTGCAGGCGCATCCAGTGCGCAAAGCCGGTCAAATTTTTATTCTCGAAGTATGCCGCCATCGAAAGATAAAGATACGACGAGAAGAATTCCTTGTTGATCTGCTCATTTATAGCCTCTTGCATTGCTTTTCCGATCATCAGAGCCTCCTTGGAGTTGGATTGATTATATTCGTTTTGTGTCCCGAAGGATATGAACTGTCCCGCTGCTGGGGATCGTGCTCCTACTGTCCATATACAAACAGATCGTTTAAGGAGCGATGATATAGGTTGTGGCGAATTGCATCGGCAAAGATGGGTGCGACCGAGAGTATCTTTAGCTTGGGATGCCTTTTCTCCGGTGGGAGATATACAGTATCGGTGGTGATGATCTCGCTGATTTGCGGAATCTCTGCCAGCCGTTCCAGCCCGCCGCGGGTAAAGACGCCGTGGGTGCAAATGACAAGAATATCTTCGACTCCCTCGGCGATCAGCACGCGGCTCATCTCGTCGATCGAGCCGCCGGTGGCGATCTCGTCATCATAGACCAGCGCACACTTATGACCCTTAACTTGATTTCCCACCAGCGCTCGAATTTTGACCTCGGTATCGGAAATACGTTCCTTATTTCCCGCCGCGATCGGCAAGCCCAGGACTTTGGCGAAACGCGCCGCGGACTTCGCCTGTCCCATATCGGGCGAAACCATAATGGTGTCCTTCAGGTCCCGCGTTTCCAGATATTCCTTGAGCACAATCCAGCTGCTTAACGGGTCGGTGGGCATGCTGAAAAATCCATGCACCTGCGGCGAGTGGAAAATCATGCTCATCACATGGGTCGCGCCAGCGGTCTTTAACAGATCCGCCACCAGCCGGGCGGTGATCGAGATCCGCGGCGCGTCCTTTTTATCGGAGCGGGCAAACGAGTAATACGGGATGATCGCATGCACCTCCGAAGCGGCGGCGCTGCGAGCGATATCCAGCATCATCAACAACTCCATCAGATGATCGTTCACTGGCTGCGATAGCGACTGGACGATATAGACACGCCGGTAGCGTACGGTCGCGCCGAGCTGGATAAAGAGATTATCGTTGCTAAAACGCGTGATGCGCGTATCATCCAAAGGAACACCCAGTTCACTGGCAATGGCAGCGGCGAGTGCCGGGTTGGAACTGCCGCTAAAAAAGCGGACCTGGTCTTCCGGAAGGACTACTTTGCTCATAGCACCTCATTTCATAAGAAAGCTTTGCCTAATTATGCCAGAAATAAGATGGCAACTCCTGAAATTACAAGAACCGTTCCCAGGGTCACCGAACTTGAATTTACACGAAGGGGCTACGGCAACAGGCGGCGTGGCACGAGGCGGTCAGCCGCACGCCACCAACGAAATGCCTCTGCGTAGCGGCACCAGCATTGCTGACCGTAAAACTCATCCATGATGCGGGTTAGCCGAGTAAAGGAATACTGTTCCAACGGTTCTTGCAGCGGGACCGAATCATAATCGGGTCCCGGTAGGTACTGGGAACGGTGACTGAGGACCATCTGCAGCTTCGTATCCCAAACTTCCGATATATCCACGTAATCTTCGGGAATAAAGTTGATTCCATTCGCCGGCGGCATAAACGCAATCGGGACCTGTTTGCGAACGGGTTCGCCCGAAAGCTCAGGCGGAGGAGCCCAGGCCATCTGAATGGTCGCCGTAACCAGGCGGCTGGTCATGATATGGTCCGAGTGGTAATCGTCCGGCGAATGCGTGATGATAAGATCTGGAGAAACGCGCATCATGAGTTCGATGAACCGTAGGCGGGTGGGAATATCATCTGTCAATCGACCATCTGGGAAGCCAAGCCAGATCAACTCAGCCCCTATTCGGTCGGCTGAGGCTTGGGCTTCCCTGCGGCGACGCGCTGAAACCTCTTCGGGGTTCCCGAGCGGATGGGCGCGGCCATCCGTTACTACACACATCACAACGTTCTCCCCGGCACGGCGAAAACGAAGCAACGTCCCACCACAGCTAATGTCCAAATCGTCGGGATGGGCACCAATGGCGAGTATATTCATAGCATCTACCTCCTGCTGATAGCGTCAAGACGGATCGAAAAGATTTTACTCTACCGGCTGAGACGCGGTAAGTGGCTATGCAAGATGGCAGTTTTTTGGCTTCAAATTGATTCTGGCGAACCGGCGTTGTGGCGATCCCCGCTACTGCAAGCCCAATCCCAGCTATATGTACGAGTGGGAGTGCTTCTCCAAAAACAGCTAAGCGATATCACCGGATAGATCAGTGCAACCAACAGGCGCATCCAGTTCGTCACTTGTGAGCCAACGGAGCATCCGGTGGAGGTACCTATAAATGGAAGCGTGGGATCCAACGCGGCACTCGCCGAAGATAGTCCTCATATGCGGCGCCAAATTTCTCTTTCAGTGTGGGCTCTTCATAGA
>JBKPQD010000468.1:0-13487 GCA_046733915.1 Chloroflexota bacterium | reverse complement strand
TGATCAGGTACAGGAAGATGCTGCTAAAGAAGAAGAAAAAAGCATATTCTTCGGCAACCGCAAAGGCAGGATTGGGTGTGTACGAAATTATTCCAGCGTTTTCGGCGTACGCTAGGCCAAAACCGCTAACGACCGACGCCACCGCGATGGTTAGGGCGCTTCGTACACCAAGCAGTAATCCTGCCAGGAGCATAACAACAAAATAGCTTGCAAATTGTGAGCCCCGGATGCCGTTCCCACTCAGTGCTAGTAGCGTGCTAGTCAACCAGAGGCTGCCAATGTAGGTATAACTGGCAAGACGGACGGCGCCAGAATTCACAAGAATCCAAACAATCGATAAAACAACAATCGATGCCAACAGAGCGAGACCGGATATCTCGAACAGAGCGCTTCCTGGGAAAAGACGAAGTACTTGAAACCCTACTAATGCAGACATGCTAAGAAGCACTAGAAAGCGCAAATAGTAGGCTACCCGGGATTTATTCTCGTTTTCGGGAAAGCTCGGTGGCGCGATGATTTTTCGAAAGGTGTTTTGCATGGTTATTTCCGCTTACCCAATTTGCCTGCTATCTTTGGTCTCGCCGGTAATCTGGATAATGACCTCTGTATCCCGGAGCGTGTTGCCGATCTCTCGAACGGTTGTTTGCAGGATCTCTTCATAGTTTGTAGAAGCACTGATGGCACTTGTGACCTGTGCAATGGCCTGTTCACGGTCGGCACGCATCCGCGCCTCTTCATAAAGACGGGCGCTTTCCAATGCGGCCGCTAAACGTTCGCTAGCCAACTCCACTGTTGCAATCGTGTCCTCGCCAAAATCCTCTTTCAGCTTGAGATTGATGACACCGATTGTCTGTCCACGCAATTTGACTGGCACCGCGGCGAATTTGTGCTGATCAGCGACGTGACCATTGGAATTGACCGTTTTCCCGGTTGCAAGAGCCGTTTTTCCAAGCTCCGGTAAGTCGTTCACGGGTTCCATGCGAATATTGTCAAACCGGTATCCCATATTCCCCGTTTTTACTTGCTCCGAGATATGCTTCCAATTTTCGCGAGTATATTTTCCGTATGCACTTTCTAATTCTTTGAGGTTTCTTTCTACTTCTTGGAGCAGCCGCGCACGCTCAATCGCAGTCGCCAGCTGATCTGCCATGGTTTGCATAATGGCCATATCAACCTCACTGAAAGCTCGAGGCTGATCGCTTTGAACATCCAATACGCCAATGACCACACTTTCTACTTTCAATGGCAGTGCCATTTCCGATTGCGTGCCGGGCAGGTACGGATTATTGAATTGTATGGCATCCGTTGCCATGACGCGCGTAATCCGAGGCTCGCCTGTGGCTGCTACCTGCCCTACAATTTCCATTTCGCCGACCCGGACGCTATGATTATTTGCCAACATTTCTCGGCCCGCCTCGGTGGGCGAGGCGACCAGAGTTGCATTTTCCCGGTTGGCATCCAGAAGGAAGATGCCAGTGTGATAAAAGCCAAAGCGGTTTTGAATGAGTTCTGCCGAACGTTCCAGTAGTTCATTCAAGTCTCGTGCTGATGCAGCGTCTCGTGCGATCTCAGCTGCCACGCGTAACCGAAGGGTTTGATTTTCTAGGTCGCGTGTACGCTGAGCTACGCGACTTTCCAAGCCGCCAATAATTTCCTGGAGCTGGGTCGCCATCTGATTATAGGATTTTGCCAGGGCACCGATTTCGTCCCTGCGATCCACGGCTGCGCGAGCCGACAATTTCCCAGCTGCGAAATTTTCTGTTGTGTCTGCCAGGCTAGTAATTGGATGCACGATCGACCGTGCTGAAATTGCCACGGCAGCAATGGCAATCGAAATTACGAAGAGCGCAAGAACCGCGCTTCCCAATAAAGATCGCAAAGAGCTGGCAACAACAAAACTTAGAGGCACCTCAGCAATGATCCCAACCTGCATGGCATCGAACCATTTGTAATTCCCAAGAACTTGTTCACCGTTGTAGTTATTGTAAGTGCCCTGCTGATCGTCCGCATGGTTTTGAACGGCTTCCTGAGACGCCTGCGTTCGAACAATATTTGAGGGCACACGTAATCGAGTGACAGGTTTGTAATTTTCATCGACTAGATAAGTTTCTGCATTTTCAAACCCAGGTGTGTTTTCCATCACGCTCTTGATGGGGGCCGCGTTCGATCGGAGGACAACAACACCTCGCAGAGTGTGCCCATCTATGTCGTAGATGGGTGCCGAAACCATTAGATTTTCATTTCCAAACTGTGGCAGCTCGGTGAAGCCTATGTAAAAATTAAGCAATCCCTGCTGGAAAAACAATTGGTTGTCTACATGCAAACCTTCGTTTCCAGGAATTGTCGAAATCACTACATTGCCGGTCTCGTTGAGAACCATGACTTCGGTATACTGCTCTTCTTCTGTTCCGAGAATCGTTTGCACTCTTGCTCGAACAACACGTTTTGAGTTTTCCAGCAGGCTAGCTACTTTCTGCTCATCGGTGAGAACACTGAGCGCATTCACGGAGAATCCGGGGTCCGTTTGCAGCTTGCTCATATCGTTCTGAAAGTCATGGATCAAATTACTGATCTGGCTTTCTTTCAAGTTGGAAACCGCTTTTAAGGTGCTGAACGTTTGTGCTTGACTGGTAGTAAACGAACCAATTGTGGTTAGAATGGTTGCCATCAGGGTGGGAATTGTTACGATAACAATAAATGATGTCAGTAACAGTGTTTGTAGACTCTTGAAATTCTTGTTTTCCGAAATGAGAGTAATCGTCACTAACAAAAGTCCGGTGGCGACCAAAAATGAAAAAGTTGCAATAGCGGTAGGCGAGCTATTTTGTAGACGATCAAACGTAGAGGTACTCTCCACGTAAAGTATTCCTAACACGGAAACTAATACAATAAGGAACAGCACAGGAATATGGCGGCGCGAGAAGCCAGCTCGCAACGCGTTTATAGGTGTGAGCAACGCAATGAGAATGGAAGCTGGAACAATTCCTTGCCAAAAAAAGGTGAGCAGGATCGTGAATACGCCAATGGCTAAGCTACTTAGCAAATATGCAGCGATTCCCTTGTTTCTACGAGCCAGGGAAAGGAGAGGAAATTGTGAGGCTGCCAGAAGAGACGTCAGAATGCCGATATAGATCAACTGCGGAGCAGCTGGACCAAAAATTTCCAGGCGCGTAAGTATATAAATGGCGAAAAATCCAATTCCTGTAACAGCCAGGAAATGAGGATTGTAGCGACCACTGCTATAGAACGCCTGAGCAAGGCGCTCATCTTGTGCATCAAAATTGCTTTGTGCTGTGCGTGAGTTGCTCATATTAACCTGAACCGCGCCTGTTTTTCGGTTTGCCTGGCATTTCAGAGCTCTGTTCTCCCACAAAGATGGAAACTTCGGAGATGTCGGGAAGCTGAGCCAGCTCACGGACCGCTGTTTGGAGCAGAGTATCCACATCAAGAGATTGGCTGAACCGCCCGGCGAGCTTGCCAACTACCTGTTCCTGTCTCGCTCGCTGGGTGGCCTCTTCGAGCAAGCGGATGTTGTCAATAGCGAGCCCTGCTTGATTGGCGACCTCGGCAATCAGCTCTTCGTCACTGGGACTAAGGGTAGCACCACCTTTGCGGACGACAGAAATGCTTCCAATTTTTTGCCCGCGTAAAATGAGGGGAATGGTTACATGATTGTCACTTGCTGGAACGATCTTCTCCGCACGCAGCCCCAGCGGAGTATACGTAAAGACACGACCCCTCCCGCTAAGTTTCTGTGTCCAGGCTTCACGGGTACGAACATTGGTCAGAGCCTCGAGTTGCGTCAAGGCCGCCTGCGATTCATCCAAAAGCCGGGCATTTTCAATCGCTACTGCAATCTGGTCAGCGAGAGTTTGCAGTACATCGATATCATCGGCGCTGAAGGCCTGAGGTTGATCGGACTGAATATCGAGAACACCCAACACGCTATTGCGAATGACAAATGGGAGGGCGAGTTCCGAGCGGGTCTTGGGAAGACCAGGATTATTCGAGAACGCCGCGTCGTTTGCGACATCCAGAGCGATGCGTGGCTTCTTTTCAGCAGCTGCGTAGCCAACCAGACCCTGCTTGCCGACCAGAAGACTATATCCGCTCTCAACCATCCTGCGTCCACCTTCTGAGGATGCGGCTTGCAGTACAGCTTCCTCGCCGGTTTCATTTATCAGGAATATGCCTGTATGATAGAAACCAAACTGGTCCGTGACCAGGTTCGCCACCATATCAAGCAGAACGGAGAGATCCTGAACTTCGGCCGTTTTTCGGGCGATTCTCGAGGCGGCGCGCAATTGGTCGGACTTCCGAATTAGGCTCGCCGTCCGTTCTTCGACGCGTTGTTCCAAATCGTTGATCAAGCCACTGAGCCGCTCGGACATAATGTTGAAGTCCGCTGCTAATTCTGCAAGTTCGCGTGTATGTGGGATTGTGGTAATTTTAAAGTCGTACTTACCTTGACTGATGTTATTAGCCGCATTTCGGAGTTGAATGATCGGTTTGGCAAGATAATTGGCAATCACAAATCCAGCCACAACGATGAATGGCAGGCTGCCCAAAAAAATTAATATGAGCCGAGTGAGGTAGGATCTTTCTTCTGACAAGATAGTATCCGCAGTGATATCGATTCCCAAGATCCCCACCCGCTTACCATCTGATGTGAAAATCGGAGTATATGCAGAAAGAAAGGTACCAAATTCATCTGAGTAGAAATCTGGTTCAACAATCGTTCCCATCATTGTCTCGAAATTGTTAACCAGAGTGGCGCTTGGTTCTCTATAGATGTCACCGAAAGCTGAAATATCGGGTTCGCCGGGTAAACCCGCATCCACGACAAAATAGATGTTCCCGTTCTGTTTTTTCATCGTGTACACAAAACGCAGGTCTGGATCGGATTTCTTAATTTTCAAATTCGTTGCATGAATTTCTTGGAAAAAATGATCGTTCTGGCCCTGCACTTGTGCCAGGAGGTTGCCATCCTGTTGTAGCCCGGCGAGAGTTGTAATATTTTCTAGACGATGCTTAAAATTTTCTCGTAACTCCTGGCGAAAGTTTATGTACAAGAGGGATGAAATTGCGGCAGAGAACAAAGACGCGAGAATAATCAGTATAATCGCGAGTCGAGTGCGGAGGGTTGGGTAGGGAGCCAGGTTTGTTTGCATATTTCAATGAGCGGCAATGAAAATTTGTTGATCTAGATCGTTATTGTGGATCCTCTAGAGTTAATTCGATGGTTGCTTGGGAGGCGTCCAGCCGTCGGCCTAATTCTTTCACTGTAGTCTGCAGAATACTATCAATCGTTGCTGCCGACCAGATTTTGCTGTTAATTTCCGCAAGCATACGGTCCCGAACTGCCGCCTGTCGCGTTTCACTCATAAGCCTTGCATTTTCAAGAGCAATGGCGGCCTGCTTTGCGACGGCGTCTACCAGGGATTGCTGGTCGCCGGTCCATTCTTCGTTGCCTTCCAGCACAATCTGACCCAGGATTTGATCACGGAGCTTTATCGGTACTTCGATTACTTTCGCGTTTTCTCGGATTTCATCACCGACCGCATATTCCAAATTATTGTTGTCATTGGTAAATCCTTGCCAGCCTTTCATAAGATACTGCTGCTGGACGGCGCGCATTTCCTTAATGATCTGCTGAGCTTCTTGGAAGAGGCGAGCATTTTCAAGTGCGATCGCGACCTGGCCCGCCATGTTTTGCATTGTCTCAATTACTTCGGCCGTGAAATCCGCCTCTTTCATGGATTGGACGTTCAGGGCACCGAGGACACGATCCCCGGCGATTAACGGTAGAGCGATCTCAGAACGCGTATACGGTAGCAGTGGATTCTCGAAGCGATATTTTTCTTGGGAAGCAACCTGTGCAATTCGAGAAGCTTTCTCGCGGATAGCACCGCCAACCATGCTTCTTTCTGAAATATCAAGGCGATAATGGTTTTGCCGTAACACTTTGCCTGCTTCGCCGGTTGCGTACCTTAGTTCGGCCCATTTTTCACTAGAATCAAGTAGATAAATTGCCGCGTAATAGTATCCGAACTGCTCTGGAAATAAATCGACCACCCTGCTGATCAATTCATCCTGATCCAAACTGGACGCGGCCGCTCGCGCAACCTGATTCATGGCAGTCAGCTGCTTGGTGCGTTCCGAAACCTGCTGTTCCAGTGTTGTCTGCAAAGCTTCCAGGCGGTTCACCATGCGGTTGAATTGAACGGTAACGATACCGAGTTCATCGGTTGAACTCACAGGAGCTCGCTGCTTCAAATCACCCTGCTCAATTTTATTGAAGGTGGAAATCAAATCTTTGATCGGATCTGAGATGGATCTGGAGACATAATAAGAAAATGCCAGGCCCAGAATCAAAGCTAGCGCACTGAAAACTATCGATTGGACTTGATAGCTTTGAAACACCTTTAAGGAACTAACTTCAGAGTATAGAATTCGTACAGTCTGCTGATACCCGATCGGTACAATCAACAAGACAGCGATCGCGATCAACCCCAGAATCAGGACGATAAATTTGTTGACCAATAAAGGACCGGCACGACCTGTTAACTGGGTTTCCAAGTCGATCGGGAGGAGAATCAATCTGGCTGGTAAAGTGAACCGTTCAATTATCAGGATAGCAAGTATGGTCGCGCCGAGCAACGCTCCAACTCCACCCAGCAGCACATAGACGGGGTCCGGCGAGTTCAAAGACGTTGGTTGGAATGGAGAACTGATCACGCCGGTTTGCGAATAGGTTATCAGAAAAGCAGGCAGAATCACGAGAAAAAAATTCACGACCCCATCGGCGACTCCCACCCGCCATGTAAGACCGGTAATCTCACGCCATGCCACCAACTCCTCTTCACGATTCGGCTTCAACACTCCGTTTGCCCATATATCAAGCCGCCTGCGTGCCGTGCGGGTGGATCGCCAGCCAATAAAGAGGATTATCAGATTACTCACGAGCAACAAGAAGGGAATGGTGACCAAGAAGCCCTGGAGTTCTTGTAGGTTGAACTGGGCATTCGCCTGGATGGAAATAATGCCCGGTATTGCTGCCACCAGCGAAATCACCTGTGCCAAAGCAAGAAGGATGATGATGAATCGTCCGCCCATGCGCGGCAAAGAATTCACGAACGCGAACGGCTGCTTCATTTTCGGCCCTCAGTTTTCTGCAGCGGAGACCCTACGCCCAATTTAATCTTTGCACGATGGGCCCCGACGGCACGAGTGAGTTCGCTCACGGTTGTAGCCAAAATGGTGTCCATATCTGTTGTTCGCCGGATCTTATCGGTGATCTCAAACAGAATACGTTCACGTTCGGCCTGGGCGCGTATTTGTTCCAGCAGACGGGCATTGGCGATAATTGCAGCAAGGCTTCCGCCTAACGTCCCGAGAAGCTCTTCATCATTTTCTGCATAGGCTGATAGCTGTTCACTTTCTACGTTGAGAACTCCAAGTAATTCACTTCGATACAGCAACGGGATCGCCATTTCCGATCTCGTATTCGAGCTTGCCTCGATATAACGGGTGTCCTGCAAAACGTTGTTCACCCGGAGCGTTTTGCGATGCGCGGCGGTCCAACCCGTAATTCCATTTCCGATTGGAATCCGCAGGCGGAATACATTGCTCGCGTAGCCAACCGCCGCCTTGACTTCCAGGTTCTTTTTCTCGCGGTCGACTAATAAAATGGAAACTCGGTCACCACCCAGGGTAACTTGCAAGCCATTGACCGCGGACTGGAGAGCCTCATCCAAAGTGGTTCCGGATGCAGCCGTGGTCGTAATATGGTGCAGCAAGCGATGCTGGGCCAAGTGTTCCTGTGTTTCGGCAAACAATTCCGTATTCACAACTGCAATTGCCAACTGATCGGCAAGGATTTGCAGGGTACGCAGGTTGTCTTCGGCGAACGCATAGAGGTGATCACTTTGCACGTCTAGTACACCTACGATGCGATCGCCCACCCTCAATGGAATCGCTGCTTCCGCGCGTGTTTCCGGTAGCAATGGATTGGCGTAATACGTTGCATCGCGAGTGGTGTCATTGACGATTAGTGGCGTGCCATTTCCGGCAACAAATCCGACGACCGATTTTGAGCCAACCGCCAGCTTGTGACCTGCTCGTTTGAGCTGAGCACCTGCTTCGCCGGTGGCTTCACGGATGACTACAAATTCTTCAGGCAGATCCTTCAGAAAAATAGAGGCGTGATAGAAGTGGAAACGCGATCGAATCAGGTCGACTGCCTTTTGAAGCAACTCATCCAGATCGAGTGAGCTACTAATGTCACGAGCAATCTCGGCCGCCGTTTCAAATTGGAGTGCAGCCTGCTTGCTTTCATCGAGGAGTCTTACATTGTGAATGGCGCCTGAAACCTGGCCTGCGACCGCCACCATGAAGCGCAGGTCATCCTGATCGAATGCGCGCTCATGCTGCAGATCCTGGACAATCAACGCGCCGATCGCCTCTCCGCGCGCCATCAAAGGTACACCCAGCCACGAAAGGGCAGGCTTGCCAGTGATCTTTGCACCCATCGCAGCGGCACGTTTTTGTGTATCTTCCACCAGCATGAGCGGTTCGCCCGTCCGGAGCAAGATGGAGGTCAGTCCTTCCCCCAGCGGGAAGGTATCTATTGTAGAGAAATTGCCTTCTTCATATAAATAGGGAATGCTGATGGAATTGGTTTTCTGATCGTACAGTGCAACGAGGAACCCGTGATCCCCAATTACGGAGCGGATGTGTTCATGCATCAATCTGTAAAATGATCGAAGATCGGTTGTGGTGGATGCCTGCATAGCAAGAGCATTAATTGCATTCAATTCCATCGCCCGACGCTCACTGATCGGTTCGGCAGGGGAACTGCTGGACTTCAGGGAAAGGGTAGCCACGCGCACGGTCCGCGTGAAGGCGGTAATTACATCCTCATGCAAATCCTGACCGGCGCGTGCTCCAATTAACACGAGCCCACGCAGTTGGCCCTCCTGCAGGATCGGTACATAAGCGGCTGTTTCACATCCCAACTGACGGGGAAAGTTGATGAGTGACGGAGGTATGGAAGAAGACGCGTCTCGTAAGTCGAGGCGTACCGTGCCGTCCTTCAAACAATCCTTAACTTCAGCCAACGGCAGTTCGATGGCGCGCGGAACTGTGGACTGAGCATCGCGTCCCTGCGGATCGGAGTACTGGATGGCCTGCAAACGGTTGCCAGTCACGATAAAGTAGACAGTGATAAAGAATGGAGTATTGTTCAAGTATTCGTGCTCAACAATAAATCTAGCTAAATTCCCAAACGGCTTCTCCACTTAAGATACGGCGAATTTGATCGGGAAACTTATCGGGGTCGAGCGGCTTTCCGAGAAAGCCGTCAAAGCCGGACTCCTTTGCCTTATTCATCTGATCCGTGCTGGCTTCCGCTGTGACGGCGATGATCGGGATCGATTTGAGGCGCTCAGAGGCACGGATCTTTTTCAGCGCACCGTACCCGTCTTCGTAGGGGAGGCGGATATCCATCAGAATCAGATCAAGGCGTTGCAGGGTGTCGGCATACTCGACCACCTCATAGCCCGACGTCTTCCATTCACAATGGATGCCAAGGTAACCCAACATGCGGGCGATCAAAACAAAATTTGCCACGTTGTCTTCTACGACTAAAACCGTCGCATCCTTGGGAATGGTTGGTTTTCGAATAGGTTGTGTGTCCAGCACATTTTCAGGCATTGGTTCTCCTTAAGAGGAATCTCTCGACCTCTCTAATCAACTGATCGATATCAATTGGCTTTTGAATATAACCGTCGCAGCCTGCTTCCAACGTTTTTTCTTTGTCGCCGCGCATTACGTTCGCTGTGAGAGCAAGAATCGGAATGCGCTCGAAACCAGGCAGTGCCCGGATCTTTGCGGTTAGAGTATAACCATCCATATCGGGCATGTTGATATCCATGAGGATGAGATCAGGTCGTTCCATCTTTAATATATTGAGGGCATCTGAAGCATTCGCTGCTTCCAATAAGGAATAATCCTCAGATAATAAAATACGACGCACAAGAGTTCGATTGTCTGGATTGTCTTCGACATATAAGATTGTCGCCTTCGTGTCAGCTTGATTCATTATGAAAGGACCTCCGACCTTGATTCTACATAGGACGGTTGGGGGAGCACATGACAGGTACCTTACAAATTATCAAACAAAAATGTCGAGGTTCTCTCCTCGACATTCGTGCAGCCAATCTGCGGACAAGAGCGGGTGATGGGACTCGAACCCACGATATCTTGCTTGGGAAGCAAGCGTTCTACCACTGAACTACACCCGCAATGATGGGATTATAAGCGAGCCAAAAGTGGACTGTCAATATACGATGAGTCGGTGGATGTCACGGCAACCGCCGGAACGCTCACTGTTGCCGCTTCAGCAGCCTGTCGGCCAGCTCGAACAGTGCCGCGCCCGCCTCGCCTTGGGTATCCGCCTCGTATAAATTCAACAAAGCAAGGTCCGTCATTTGTTTGGATGCCTCGTAGGCTGTGGAATAACCGCCCTCGTTCGAGAGCAAACGTGCTATATCTTCTACTTCCGAGGCTCGGATTGGCCCCTGTTTCCAGCGTGCGGCAAATTGTCCTTTGGCGTTCAGCCCCGCCAAGATCGGCAGGGAATTTTTTCCTTCGACCAGATCGCTCGCGGCGGATTTTCCCGTCATGGCCTCATTGCCCCAAATGCCGAGAATATCATCCTGCACCTGAAACGCCAGTCCGAGATAGTGACCAAAGGATCGGTACGCCTCCTGTTGCGCTTCGTCTGCGCCGCCGAGCAATGCCCCAATGTGACAACACGCAGAGAGCAGCGCCGCTGTTTTCCCGGCGACCATCGGCCAATAATCATCGACGCCAAGATCATTGCGCTCTTCGTAGGACATATCCAGGTATTGACCGCGCGTTAAATCGAGACAAGTGTTATGCAAAATCTCCGCTGCACGCAGAACCGTCTCTGCTGGATAATTTTCTTTCAAGTCGATGATCGCCTGGTTGGATAGGACGAATAAGGCATCTCCGGCGTTGATCGCCATCGGCGCGCCCCATTTGACCCAGGTGGTCGGGCGCCCGCGTCGTCGGTCGGAGTTATCCTGAATGTCATCGTGGACAAGCGAGAAGTTGTGGACAAGCTCAACCGCTGCGGCGGCCGGTAACGCCGTCTGCCAGTCACCGCCACGGGCGGCCGTGCAAAGCAGCACGAGCAATGGGCGAATCCGTTTGCCGGTAGCTTCTGGTCCGGAACCTTCCCCCGTCCAACCCATGTGATAAGTGAGCATCTCGTGAAATGACTTGGTGCGCGGCGCGTCGAGGCGGGAAACCTGTCGCTGGAGTTCCTGCTCGATGTGAGAAATGAGCGTTTGCGTATCCATAAATCAAGATCCTGTTCCAGTATAAGAATTGACGCCCCGGGTCCAAATTCAGCCCGTAGTGGCGACGAGCGTCGATAGATCAGAGGACAAACTTGGTCAGGGCGTAAAAATTTTGCGAGGGACAAAATGCCACGAAGCTCATGGGAATATCATCGGTGAGCGCGGATGGATCGTGCTTGCTCGGGCTGTCAACGTGTATAAGTCTCACAGATCCTGTACTCTGTCTTTCGAAATGACAGAAATCTTATTATAGCCCGTACCTCGAACCTCAAGGCGGTCGGACAGGTTCTAGAGGAGTTGTAGCGCTTCCAGTTCGTTTTCAAGTTGTTGCGGGGATTGAAAGTGCACCGTCGCAAATCCCAATGCACGCGCCGCCTCCACATTTGCCAGCGCGTCGTCGATGAACACACATTGCGAGGCGGGCCGGCCAATCCGCTCGAGCATGATCTCGAAAATTTCTGGATCCGGCTTGACTGCACCCACTTCGCCCGAGATCACGATATCGTCAAGCAGATTGAAAAAATCGTATTTTTCGCGAGCAATGGGAAACGTCTCTGCCGACCAGTTACTCAAGCCGTACAGTTGGTAGCCAGCTTTTTTCAGGCGCTTCATAATTTCGATGGTGCCGCCCAGCGAATTGCCAATCGAATCAATCCAATTATCGTGATATGCCTGAATGAGCTCGGCATAATGAGGGAACTCCTTCGACAGCTCCGCAACTCCTTCGGCAAAGGGTCGACCTTTATCCTGTTGCAGGTTCCAATCCATGAAATTCACGTCCTGCAGAAATTTCTCCAGCTCCTGGTCATTCTGAAAGTAGCGGCGGTATACATAGCGGGGATTCCACTCGAGCAGGACATTCCCGAAGTCAAATATGATAGCTCTTATTTTTTGAGACATCCCGCTATTTTACTTGCCCTTTACCAGATTATGGAATTTTAGATTCTTTGATTGACCGCGGTCGCTGTTACTTTTGGTGTGTGCCAAACAACGAAGACCACTCGCTTGGAATGCGTGGCTTTTCTTACGACCTGTCAATTGCTAGGCTTTGATCTTTTCTCCCTTTGGATCGTAAAGCGGCTCTTTCCGGACCTGGGCTGGAATCTCCACCCCAAAGCATTCCACGCTGAGGCGTGTTCCCGGCTTTGCCAGCTCGACGGGGAGATAGGTATATGCGATCGATCTGTTAATCGAATATCCATAGCCACCTGAAGTCACCCAACCCACCACGTTTCCCTCGTGACGAACGGGCTCGCTGCCAAACACAATCGTATTGGAATCGTCCAGCACGACGCAGCAAAGTTTCTGCTTTATGCCTTCCACTTTTTGTTTTTGCAGCATCTCCTTTCCCATGAACGTGGAATCTTTAGTCAGTGCTACCGCAAAACCAAGACCGCTTTCATAAGGAGTGTAATCGGGCGTAATGTCCGCGCTCCAGTAGCGATACCCTTTTTCGAGGCGGAGCGACTCTATCGCTTTATATCCCCCAGCAATCATGCCAAAAGGCTGTCCTGCTTTCCAAAGCGTGTCCCATAACTGTTCCCCGTATTCGGACGGAGCGTAGAATTCCCATCCAAGCTCACCAACATACGTGACGCGTAGTGCCAGTGTTGGAATATGGCCAATCGTGATTTGCTTGGCGGTCATATAGGGAAACGCTGCGTTGGAAACATCGTCGCGAGTAACGCTCTGCAAAATATCCCTTGCACGCGGCCCCCACAATCCAAAGCATGTTCGTGCGGAGGTGATGTCGTTGACATAAACCGTTCCATCGAGAGGCATGTAGCGACGAATATGAGTCATGTCGTGCGTACCGAACGCCGTCCCTGTGACGATCATAAATCGATCGGGCGCGAGACGGGTCACGGTAAAGTCACATTCGATGCCGCCGCGGGCGTTCAACATTTGTGTGTAAACGACTGTACCGACCGGTTTATCCAGATCATTATCGCAAAGGGTTTGCAGGAAATCACATGCGCCGGGTCCCAGTATTTCGATCTTCGAGAAGGATGTCTCATCGAAGAGGGCCGCCAGCTCGCGGGTGGCGCGGTGCTCGGCAGCGATGGCTGGCGACCAGTTGTCGAGCGCCCAGCCATGCAG
>JBKPQD010000467.1:0-5936 GCA_046733915.1 Chloroflexota bacterium | reverse complement strand
CGTCCGCGCATTCATAAAATTTAGCGCCTCCGCCTTGGCACGTGGCACCGTCAGTGTGAGGAGTTCTCGCTGCGTTCGCCTGAATCGAGTATTGCTCTCGTCGCCATATAGAAGTGCGGACAAGATGTCTTTCGCATATTGAAGGAGTTTATTTCCTTCCATTGTCCGAAATTCATCACTGATTAATACGGAACCTTTGGTGGGTGCTTGTGGCAGCAAAAGCTTTTCCTGGATCAGCCTTTCACGGGTATAGCCTTGATAGGAATTCAAGAATTCGCCAAGTTTTCTCTCGTCCAGATTCAACTCCTGGACGCGCTTGGTTCGCTGTTGTTTTCTCCTGTTTTCCTGCTCCCGGACATGTTGACGGTCCTTTTCTTCGAGGCTGTGCGCGTCCAGCGCCAGGCGGATAATTTGCTCGATGAGCCAGTCCTTATCCTGTTCTGCCAAATACTTACGGAGCTTCTCTTCGAACTGCGGGATGAGGTCTTTATTGATTTCCCGCACGATGGATTCAATATTTGGCATATGCTCTCCTTACAGCCGAGTCGCCTGGGGCAAATACTTTTCGTGCAGGCTCGCCATATGATGCTCCACATGTCCAACGAGCATATAGATCAATGCCCGCGCGCTGACCGTCGCCCCGCTTGCAGTGCCATGGCGATGGAGCGCTTCTTCACTCAAGGTTTGGATGAAAAGAATATTCGCCCGGCGGAGGTATTCAAACTCGCAAACGAGATCGTTGAGTGCGTGGGTATCAAATCCTGCCGCGCGGACATAATCCTCCTGATCGAATCCCGGCAACGGCGTGGCATCCTTGCGAGAGATGCGCAGGAGGCGATAAGAGAAGACACGCTCGACGTCGCTCAGATGGCCAATCACTTCTTTAACAGACCATTCCTGTGGACCGGGTTTGAAGCGCGCCTGCGGTTCGGTCAGCGCATCCAGGGCCGCATGCAGTTCGTCGATTTGCTGGGATAGCGCGGTGAATACATCCACTCGTTTTGTAGCTCGTTCAATGTAATCCCCGTAAAAAGGGGCGTATTCGTGGGTGGTGGGAATCGATAGTTTCATAAATACCTCTATAGATTTGAAAAAGTCTGGTGGACCAGTTGTGCAATTTCTACGGGACAAGTCATCGTGGGTACGTGACCTGCGCCTTTGAAAATGTAGAAGTGGTTGTTTGGGATTTGTCCAGCTGCATATTCCGAGTCGCTGAGTGGAACGATCACGTCGTGATCGCCATGAATAATCAGTGTGGGGATTCGAATCTGTGCAAGCCTGGGACGCAAGTCGATACCATACATGCACTCCAAGAGCTTGACTGCGGACTCTGCTGTAGCGCGCTGCAGGATTTTCTTACCCCAGCTTCGAATAGCAGCACTGCTTGGTTCTGTTTCTGGCACACATGCATCGGCAAAAGCAGCAATCGTCTGATTGAAATTTGTCCGCAATCCCTGAATAAATGCCGCATCGCTGCCATCATCTTCCTGATGGAGAAGGGCATCCACCAGAACGAGTCCTTCGAAGCGGTGTGGTTGCTCAAGCACCGCAGAGACCGCCACAATCGCACCCGCGGATTCGGCTGCAAGAACACATGTTTCGATCCCCATTTTATCCATAACAGCGAATAAATCAGCCATCATGTTTTCCACGGTGATAGATTCAAGGGGAGCGATGGTCGCGCCCGTGCCGCGGTGATCGTAGGCGACCGTCCTCCACGTCTTGCTCAAGGACTGGAATGGACCAGCCCATAACTCCCAACTGCCTGTCCAGCCACCCTGCGCAAGGATGGTGCGCGGACCACTTCCGAATTCAACGGTGTAGAGTTGCGCCGAGTTATACGATAAGAACACGAAATCGCTCCAATAAAAGCTCTGGGTATCGAACACAATTGAACTACTATTCCGATTTTAGCGTACTGCTGGTTCTCAGTATAATGAAGCAGCGATATAACGCAGATGGATGTAACGGAGCCTGAATAGGTCTGCACAGACGCCGCGGCTCGGCTTGCTGTGATCAAGAAAGCTAGGAGTACTCCCTTACCTCACAATCTCAGAATTCACTGGGAGACGTGAATTCCGTCTATACCCAGGCTCTTAAAAAGGAACTTAATAGGGTTCACTCCTGTATCGATGAAGCCTGGGAGCTGTCGCTCCCCGGTTGTTAAGGCGAATGGGCTGGTCGTCAAAGTAATCGTGTACATCCCAGCCTCCTTGAATGTTTCGCTGAAAGAACCAAGCTATATCGCAATTCCTTATTTATTCGGAAGGAAAGAACGATGCCAGGGTGGTCCAAACCCCATAAAACCCGCCGATGGTCATTGCCAAACCTGTTACCAAACCAGCGAGCCGGGAATACCCGCTTTGGAGACTTAATATTTGCTGCATGAGATCAGAGTTGAAAATCGCCACCAGCACCTCCATATTGTAGACCAGGAGTCCGAGTCCTAGAACCAGCGATCCAATACTGAGGAACATAAGCAGGGGCCCCTGGCGGACAGCGATCTTCCTTCGATTTTGCGCCTCCACTTCATCGATTAATTTTTCTGCCTCTCCCCAGCTCAAGGTGCTGTTTTCGCAGACTTTGCGCACGACGTCCTGGCGATCATGATGTTTACCCAGTTCCTGAATGATCATAGTAGTCAATTCTTCATCGTTCATGGATGCATCTCCGTGGGCGTTGAAATTTCTCCGATTATACGCTGTGCAACTATCTCTTCGCCGGTCAATTCTTAACTTGACGCAAACCTACCTCATGAAGATAATAAAACCAATGACCGATATCAGTGACGCGGAAATCCACGAGATCGTCAAACAAGTTGTGGAAAAAGCCCTCGGCTCACCGGCGCGTGAGTCTGTGTCGGCCGCGTCCGCTCCACAAGCTGTAACATCCGCTAAAAAAGTCGTTGCCATTGGCGCCGACCATGGGGGATATGAGCTTAAAGAAGCGCTTAAGCCCGAGTTGAAAACGCTTGGATTCGAAATTACTGACCTCGGAACGAACAGCAAAGAGGCAGTGGATTACCCTGATTTTGCGCATGCGGTCGCCCAGGCGGTCAGCAGTGGAAAAGCATGGCGTGGCATTATGATCGACGGTGCCGGAATTGGGAGCTGTATCGTCGCGAACAAAGTCCCCGGCGTGCGGGCGGGGATGGCCTATGATTATTCATCCGCGGTCAATAGTCGCGAGCACAATGATACGAACGTGTTGACGTTGGGGGCCGGGTTGATCGGCGTGAACCTCGCCAAGCAAATTGTCAAAACCTGGCTGACCACCGAGTTCGGCGGCGGACGTCATGCGGCGCGCGTAGATAAGATAAAATCAGTAGAGAAGCAGTATTTGAAATAACCGTTGCTCTTCGCAGCGGCTGGAGCAGAATGAAACCTGACAAAAAACTAGTCGAACAGCTCGTAGAAATCATCACGCACGAGGTGCTGGCCGCCATGATGGAGGAAGAGCAATTCGGCCAGCATCCGGAGGCTTTTCAATGTAAGTTCGATTGTGCCGACCAGCTTTGTGTACGCGTTTGCACTGACCGCATGGGGAACGTGGTCAGCGCGGGGGCGGAAAGGTTATCATCCACTCTGGGAGTCATTCCACAGGATATGAACCTGGCAAAGATGATCGACCATACCCTGCTCAAACCCGATGCCACCCAGCAGGAAATTGCACAATTGTGTTTTGAAGCGCGCAAGTACGGGTTTGCTTCCGTGTGCGTGAACCCTACCTGGGTCAGTTTGTGTGCACAATTACTGCAAGGCTCGCAAGTGAAAGTGTGCACAGTGATCGGTTTCCCGCTGGGTGCGACTTCCTCAGAGACGAAGGCATTCGAAACAGAGACCGCCATCAAGCAAGGTGCAACCGAAATTGACATGGTTATCAATATCGGCGCGTTGAAGGCGCGTGACCTGGAAACCGTTGCCAAAGATATTCGCGGTGTGGTCAATGTAGCACACGCGCACGGCATTCTTGTCAAAGTAATTATCGAGACAGCACTGCTGACCGATGAAGAGAAGACCATCGCTTCCTTGATTTCCAAAGAAGCCGGCGCGGATTTCGTCAAAACATCCACGGGCTTTGCGGGCGGGGGGGCGACCATCCACGATGTGGAGTTAATGCGCAAGACTGTCGGTCCGCAGATGGGCGTCAAGGCATCGGGTGGCGTCCGTACCTATGAGGACGCGACGAGCATGATCAAAGCGGGAGCTACGCGTATTGGCGCCAGCGCTGGCGTGAAGATCATCCAAGGTCCGGGCGGGCAACCGTCGCCGGCGAATGGTGCGAGTTCGTCAGCCAAGAGTTACTGAGTACCGTAAAAGGCGGTAGTAGGAGCATTGTATGTTGATAGCCAAAGTGATCGGCACGACCGTATCCACCATCAAAGACGAAAAACTACAGGGCCGCAAATTGCTGATCTTGCGCCAGACGGACGAGACCGGTGCGCCGTCGGGCAAACCGTATGTTGCAGTGGATACCGTCGATGCAGGGATCGGTGACCTTGTCCTGACTGCTGCGGGCTCATCGGCACGCCAGACAAACATCACGAAAGATACACCGGTGGATGCGGTGATTATGTCAATCATTGATTCGCTCGAGGTGGATGGCAAGGTCGTGTTTCGGAAGTCATAAAAGAAAGGAAAACCATGGCTGTAGATGCGTCATTGATCGCTCTGGGAATGGTTGAGACCAAAGGCTTGGTGGGCGCGATTGAGGCCGCCGACGCGATGGTCAAAGCCGCGAACGTTGTATTGATCGGTTCGGAATATGTCGGCGGAGGCTACGTCACCGTGATGGTGCGCGGAGATGTCGGCGCGGTCAAAGCTGCGACCGATGCAGGGGCAGCTGCGGCACGACGCGTAGGGGAACTGGCGTCGGTGCATGTCATCCCGCGCCCACATAACGATGTGGAGATGATCCTGCCGCAATCGAGCAAGGGTAGTTTTGGCGGTCGCTCCGAGTAGGTCTGCATGCCAAAACAGTTTTACACCGAAAAAGATATTGAGGATCTGTTTCACAGCGGGAACAAATCATTGCAGATCGGCGATGATATTGTTTTGACCGAGTTGGCCTATGAGAAAGCCAAAAGCTTGGGATTTCAATTGCTCTCCGATGCGGTAGATCATCCGCCGGCCGCGCCGGTGCGCCCTTATCTTTCGGATGGAGCTTCTCCGGTTCAAGCGAAGCCGATGATTGCTGCCGTTCCTCCGGCCGTAGCTCCGCCGCAGCAGATTCAACCTAGAGTGTTACCCATCGAGCAACGGATCCGTTCAGCAGTGATTGCAAAGCTGGGCGATCAAGTAGATGGACGACTTTTGAATAACATCATCCATCACGTGGTCAAGGGAATTGGGTTAAAGTAATGTTGTTCGGTCGAGTTAAAGGGACCGCGATCTGCACGATCAAATATCAGGGTACGGAAGGGGTGAAACTGCTAGTCGTCCAGCCACTGAATAAAAGATTGGAGAGCATTGGCATTTTACAAGTCGCCGCAGATGTGGTCCATGCGGGACCCGGCGACTTGTGTGTGATGGTGCGTTCGCGTGAAGCTGCGCTAGCCATGCGCGATGAAAAGTTCGTGCCAATTGATCTTGCATTGGTCGGCATTGTCGACGAATTGGAAGTCAAGCCGGATGGCTCGTTCGATTACACTTTGAGAGCAGGTCATAATCAATTCACGTAGAAATCACAGGCAACCAACATGGTCTTAGGTAAAGTCGTCGGGACAATTGTGACGACCGTCAGCCACCCGCATTACAAGAATCGCAGGCTGTTGGTTGTCCAACCGTTGGTCATGGCCGGGGATTCGCCTGATCCGAACGAAGACTTTATCGCGTTGGACAATACCCAGGCAGGAATTGGTGATACGGTACTGGTGAATCGCGAAGGGAATGGCGCGCGTCAGGCGCTGAACATTCCGGATGGGGCGGTGATTTCTG
>JBKPQD010000466.1:0-5488 GCA_046733915.1 Chloroflexota bacterium | reverse complement strand
GAAGATTGAAGAAATCGAGGAAAAAGTCGAATCGCCGGTCGAAAGACGTCGGACGGTAGATCGTGCCCAATCCGTGATCTCTCGGCCTCTGTCTCTCGGCGAGCGTGTCATCGTGAGCACACTGGGGACGGAGGGTGTTGTGACAGCGCTGGGCGAGTCCGATGCGGAAGTGCAGGTGGGCAGCTTGCGTGTCCGGGCACGGCTGATCGACCTAGTGCGGAAAGGCCGCGAGGAAGAAAATTCTGAGCAGCAAGAGGAACGCAAGCAGATTGCAGAAGGCAGCGGCCGCGCCGCGTTGAGCGGGACAAAATCGCCCGGCTTGGAGTTGAACCTGCGCGGTAAGCTCGTCGAGGAAGGACTTGACGAGCTTGAGCGATATCTGGAACGCGCCTTCTCGGCGGGATTACTGTTCGTGCGGATCGTGCACGGCAAAGGGACGGGACGGATGCGTGAAGCAGTCCGCAACGCGTTGAAACAGAGTCCTTATGTGGCTTCCTTTGAGGAACCGAAAGAGAACGAAGGCGGCTCAGGTGTTACCGTGGCGAAAATCGCAAAATAATCATAAACATTGGGACGGGCAGCTGCCCGTCCCAATGTTTTTATTTTCCTGTTGCTACACGCCAGACGGCGTTCAATGCTTCCAGCCCCGTCAGACGATGGCGCTCGAGTGCTTCATTCGTGAGATAAATATCGCCTTGTAAGGGGCGATCGCTGCGTGTATAAAGTCCACGGTTGGGGAGATCCGACACCGCCGCCCAAAAATTCCAGAGCGGCAGATCATACTCGGCGGCGAGCATCGCCATATCCCGGTTGATGCGCTCATCTTTTTCGCGATTGTCCGCTTTCGTGGCTAGAATCGGCACGACACCCGCATCCATCAATTGCAGAATGACTGTCCGCAGATATTCGGTGTTGCGCGACTCGAAATGCGTTCCTACCTGGATGATTACAAAGGAAGGGTGATGAATCCGCAATTCACATTCCACTGGTGTTTCGGCAAAACTGCACCCAAATTGGCCCTGGTGCCACTGCGTCCAAAGCAATGAGCCAGGCGTAGTGCCATCCTTGGCAGTTGGGCTTTCGCGGTTGAACGAGCCCTGAAAGTACGCGACTGTTTCCTGCAACTGCGGGGGAAAACTCTCTACGGAAGATGGATCGGTTTCAAAGATGCCCATAAACTCATCGGGGCGACTCTGGCAATCGCCAAAGATCGAGAAGGCGTGCGGATCGTTCCCCAGCGTCTGGCCGTACTCGTAGATATCGCGCACGCTCGGGTCCACCGTGGGAATGATAGGCAGACTCTTCCACGATTCGAATCGTGTTGGAGTAATGCCGGGCAAAGATGTGGCGGTCGGCGTGAGGGACTGTAACGGGATCGGGGTAGGTTTCGGGGTTCGTGGCGGTGCGGTAACAGCGATTTGCACCTGCGGCGATGCAGCGCGATAATTCATAATTTTTACGGGCGGTTTCGTGGCAGCGGAGATAGGCTGGGTTGGTGATGGAAGGGTAGCCTCCGCCGCACAGGCTGTCAGAATCACACAAAATATTAAGTTGAGTATCCGCTTCATTCGCTTGAGTATATCCGTGAAAAATTAAGTAGCGATGAATTGTACGGGATGTTTCTGCAATGCATGATTGGCGAAACCCTACAGACCAGATTGATCAGGCATTTGTCAAATCTTCATTGCACACGCCTTCATATCCGATCCGCCGCTCAAGCGGACAAGCGGACGGCTTGCCGGTTTTAGTCCTCCTGAACTTACCCTGAGGCTGCTGTGAGCACAGCATTGCTCGATTCTTGAAGGCGAATTCTTATCGTAGGAATTTGCGATCGGAGGATCATTCGCCAGCGCATAAAGTTTTCCCACCATTTTGCTGCACGCGTATCGAATTTTGTTCTTAACGGCCCTGCCTCAATTCATGCGGCAATAATCCATCCGAACGCGTCTCACACGTCTTTATCCAGTGCAGTTCCGCCATCCGGAGCAAGGTTCAGGGTTTTTCATATGTCTTGCCGGTTGCTTCTTGGCTGTACAATACAAGAAGGGTCATATATTCCTCCTGGACTTTTCGAATCAAGTCCAAGATCCTCCGATGTGCATTTTCGATCTCTGGGTCCTCTACACCACCCGCCCAAACTTCATGGCGGCCCAGTATAGCTTCAAAAACATCCAACTGCGTACGCAAGCTCACCAGCTTTATTTCATGCAGCTTGATTTTGGACATGATCATTAGCCCTTCCGAACTGGATTTCACAGGCTATTCTGAAAGCTGCGATACTCAGGACCTGCGCCATGATTATTTCCCTACCGTGATCAGTATTTATGAAACAGCATTCACCTGGCATTTAAAGAAATAGCGAGCCGTTCGCTAATGCGAACGGCTCGCTAGATACGCGTAGATTTTATTATACTAAATAGTCATTCAATTCCACCATTTGTTGACCTACATTCGCAGGCGGCTGTTCTTGTCATGCCAGTCTGTATGTTTTATGCTAGACTTGCGCTCATGGCTTACAACGGACTCCTCCAAAAATACGGGCATCTTCTCGATCTCCCCGATCATACCCAGACGATTAGCCTGCTCGAGGGCAATACGCCTTTGATCAAAGCCGAGGGTTTATCCCGCCAACTTGGCGGTGGATTCGATCTCTTTATCAAATATGAGGGCCTCAACCCGACCGGTTCCTTCAAAGATCGCGGCATGACTGCCGCGGTGAGCGAAGCCCTGGGACGGGGGGCGGGGACGGTCATCTGCGCTTCGACGGGAAATACGGCTGCTTCCGCCGCAGCGTACGCGGCGCGGGCGGGCCTCAAGTGCATTGTTTTAATCCCACAGGGAAAGGTCGCGGCGGGGAAACTCGCCGGCGCGATCGCCTATGGCGCTCAAGTTATCCAGATCGACGGCTCGTTCGACGACGCCCTGACGATGGTTGTAGAAATCACGAACAAGCATCCCATTTGCCTCGTGAACTCTATCAATCCTTATCGCATCGAGGGGCAGAAAACATCCGCATTTGAGATTTGTGATGTACTGCAGACCGCGCCTGATTGGTTGTGCCTGCCCGTCGGTAATGCAGGCAACATCACATCCTATTGGGCTGGGTTCAAGCAATACAATGAACTGAAATCCACAGGCTTGCCACAACTATTGGGAGTACAGGCAGCCGGCGCCGCGCCCCTGGTCGTTGGACATCCCATCGAAAAACCAGAAACGGTTGCGACCGCGATCCGCATCGGAAAGCCGGCGCGTGGAGAACAAGCCTTGCAAGCAGCGGACGAATCTCATGGACAAATTATCGCGGCCACCGATGAACAGATTCTGCATATGCAAAAGACGCTGGCATCCCTCGAAGGAATCTGGGTCGAGCCTGCGTCCGCAGCAGGACTCGCCGGGTTGGCGCTGGAGCTTGAGAGTGGCAGGTTGAATGTAAAAGGGAAACGTGTCGTAGCAGTTTGCACAGGTCACGGGTTAAAGGATCCCGACATCATCACCAAAGATATGCAGAAACCAAACCTCGTGCCTCCGAAATTGCAAGCGCTGGAAGAAATCATAATATCGTAGCAGCGAGGTGATCTCGCCCTGGGGTAGTCCCCACGCCCCTAAAAATTAATGATGAACATCACCGTCAAAGTCCCCGCCACTTCTGCCAATTTGGGACCCGGGTTCGATGCCCTGGGCCTCGCGCTCGACCTGTGGAACGAGTCCACATTTCAAGCAGCGGATCATTTTTCTGTTTTTATTGAAGGCGAAGGGAAAGGGAGACTCTCGCAGGGCAAGAGCAATATGATTTTGCGCGCCGCACGGGAACTGGCGGCGCGTGTTGGGAAAAAGCTGCCGCCTTGTAGTGTACGCTGCGTGAACCACATCCCTGCCGGTTCCGGACTCGGCTCGTCCGCTGCTGCGACCTTAACAGGTCTGCTCGCCGCGAATGTGCTGACGAACTCGAAGCTATCGGAGATGGAGATTTTAAGTTTTGCTGCTGAGCTTGAGAAACATCCGGATAATGTTGCCCCTGCCTTGATGGGTGGGTTAGTAGCAGCAACGGTAAGTCAAGGAAACATCATCGCACGGAAGCTGCCAATCTCCGCCGTCCATCTAACTGTCGTTTTGCCGGATTTTCATTTTCCTACTAAAGAGGCGCGCAACTCCCTGCCGAAACAGGTCAAGATCAAGGATGCAGTCCACAATATCAGCCGCGCGATCCTGTTAACGGAAGCCTTCCGCACGGGTGACTTGACCCTTCTTGCAGAAGCGATGACCGATGTGCTGCACCAACCTTATCGTCTGCCCCTGATCCCGGGCGCACAAGCAGCGATGGAAGCGATGAAAGCCGACGGTGCGGCCGTGGCCCTCTCGGGAGCAGGTCCCAGCCTGATCGCGTTCACACGAACAGGATCACACGCGGGTCTTGCTGCAAAACAGGCCTTTCAGAAAGCGGGACTGTCGGCGAGGATTTTCCAACTGGAAGTATCAAATCGAGGGGCAGAGATTCACAAAAATAACGCCTAAGAACGGGCGGCTACCCATCCTTACGTGCCATTCTTCATGGAATTCCACTGTCTTGCAAACTGCATAATCTGCGCCCGGATATAGGGTATGTTCGGGTCCGCGACCAACCTGCGTTCGGAAATCAACCTCATGGCTGCTTCCGGCTCGTATCCTTGCGCAATGAGGATACACGCTCCCATCGCCACCCCGCGGTGACGTCCTCCCGCGCAATGGACATAGACTTTGCCGCCCGCTTCTATGGTTTCCAGTGCGGCTTTTGCACCCGTCATTAGCTTTGAAATCGGGATGGGAAAGAAAGGACTATCAAAGGTCCGCAGCCAGAGGAGTTTAATCGGTTCGGGATGCTCGTCTGGATAGGGGCCGTGCATCAAGCGCATGTTGATGATCAGCTTAATCCCCAGTTCGCGCAGACCATTGTAATCCGTGACCAAAGGTGTAATACCGATGAATAACTTATCTGTGATATTTGAAAATTCGAACATACTGCAATGCTAACATAATTTGTGGAGGACATTTCTGGAATCGAAGTAAGACACAGCGGTGACTCTCCTCTGTGCTCTTCACGATGAAATATGCTAAACTCGCCACATGGAAACACTTTCTTCCTCGATTGACCCCTCCTCTGCTGACTTTCAACAAAATTCCCAATATCACCAACAACTCGCCAGCGAACTAAAAAAACGCCTTGCTCTCGTCAAACAAGGGGGTGGCGAGAAATATCGCAAGCGACAGGAAGAGCAGGGCAAGCTCTTCGTCCGGGAACGGATCGAACGTTTGCTCGACCCCGGCTCACCATTCCTCGAGCTCTCTGCCCTCGCAGCATATGATTTGTACGAGAACGAAGGTCCGGGCGCCGGGATTGTCACAGGTGTTGGGCGAGTCTCCAACCGTGAGGTAATGATTGTCGCTAACGATGCCACGGTCAAAGGCGGTTCCTATTTCCCGATGACGGTCAAGAAGCATCTGCGTGCCCAGC
>JBKPQD010000465.1:0-2858 GCA_046733915.1 Chloroflexota bacterium | reverse complement strand
TGGCGCCCAAATTTCAAACGTTTTGCGCCCTAATAACAGGTCGAATGGCATGTTCATTTGTCTTCTGAGTGCCGTACCCAGAACCTCGTCAGAATATGGACTGACCCACCCGCCATACGCGAAGCCGCCGCTGGTATCTTCATCTGGCCCGCCCGGGGCTTGAATGACCCCATCGATAGAAATATGTTCAAGCACAAGAATGTTTCTCATGACTACGTTCCTCCAACATCTGTATGACTATCCGGCTGCCCCGGCACTTTCTGCCAGGGTGCACGCTGTGTAAGGCATTCTCTCCGAGCAAATCAACTTGAGAAAACGACAGCCGGACCTCAAAACCTGGACGAAAAGTTATAAAATCTTTGTCAGTAAATTCGAGCCTGCACTTACTCTTGCCTGACAATATCGACTGAGATCTCCACCGCTGGTGTTGCTCCTCTATTCTCAAGCCAGTGCATGGTGTTCTTATCCTCGGGCCACCCTACTCCCGGTCCATACTCCTTAGCCACTCCATCTCGATGATCAGTGATCGTACCTTGCAGTATGTAGACCATGCCCGGCCTGTCTTTATGGTCGTGGATTGGGCCGAAAACTCCTCCAGGTTCGATCGTCACCATGCGCATTCGAAGTTGACGCCCCGCCATGCCCTCGATTTCAGGGCCAAGGTCAAGCATTGCCAGTAGCGTCACTGACACACCTTTCGTCTCAGGTGCCGTCTGTTCGTTTCCCATACTCACCTCCTTTAAATAAAAGTAATTCTTTATCTTTGTCAATAAAAAGCTATACAGCCCGGCAGCCTTGACGACACCTTGCCGAGCATAGATCCCCTGCGAGCCAAGGTTAGGTAGGACTGGAGGCGACCCGCGCCGCTGCCAAACCGACGGCGAAGGTTTACATAAAGTCGGAAGGACCTCGACCGAAAGGTTCAGGATCTACTGGTTCCTCTAAGGCTAAGCACGAGGAGCCTGAATGCGACGCCGATTGCGAACCCGCTCCCTGATAATCCCACAGCATTCACGGGACGAACACCGGAAGCAAAACGAGACAGGGTAGCGAATCCAATGATGAAGAGGAGCACTGCTACGGGCAACAGACGCTTGCGATGTTCCATAGCTATTCCTTTCAACTCAGGTCGACTTCGAGCAACCTTGTTACGATGTATACGGACGGTCGCAAACTCGAGTTAACCAGCAGAATTGGGATTGGTCCGGTACGGCGAGCAGCGTGTTACCGCCGGCTCGGTAGGTTGGAAACGGAAACTCTAAAGCTCACAACAATCTGAAAACGCCCACAGTCCCAGCCCTGATTGTTTGGCGCCGGGTTCCGGAGCACTTCGTCGGGCGGCTTAGTTTTTGGCTTTAATTCCTACCACAGGTAGGGTACAAGATGGTATCTGACCTTCTGGACGTAGTCCGTATACCCTGGCAAATCCTTCTTCAGTAGCTTCTCCTCATCTATGATTCTCCATGCTAACACAGGCATCACCAGAGCAACAATCGCAAGTCCCCACCATGAGCTCAATGCAAGCGGTACTCCTGTCACCATAACGAGGACTCCTGCATACATCGGATGCCGGACGAGCGCGTAAGGACCTGTTGATATGACTCTTTGACCTTCCTCTACTTTGATGTTAGAAGCTCCATAGCTATTTTCCTTGAAAACAAGCAAATTAATAAAGAGTCCAAGCGCCACCAACCCATCTCCAAGCAATGATACATATGCTGGCACGCTTGGCGAAGACCACCCGTAGCGATAATCGAGTGCGCAGAAAACCAGCAATCCAAGATCTGCCAGTATCCCGATAGAGATGATAAGTTTTTGTGCCAGTGATTGTTCTGCCGCCGGCCCGATATTCTTGCGTCGTTCCAGAAGTGCTGGGTCTTTAAGAGAAAGATACACTCCAATCACGCTTACCGAGCTCATAAAGACCACAATAAAGACCCAAGCTTGCCAATAATTGAACGTCCCCGCTGGAAGGAATAACAATAAACCCAATAGCAAGACGCCGACAAGAAATGTACCAAGTGTTTGAACGATTAGCTTGTTCATCTTCGCTAAATCCTCACATAAGAATTTTATGCCGGGATCGCTTTCCAGCGCTTGCATTATCCATACTTTAATTTTACTCCATCGAGCAAGCGTCGAGAAATTCTATTTCGATAAGGTAGCTAACGGTGGGGTGGACTCGTCGTCAAAACGGGAAAACCTAACGATGCGAAAACACCAAAAGCGCGGTGTACCCCCTCTTTACTGCACACATGGTCAGGTGGCTTTTCCCTACTTTGTTCGATGACGGAGGAAAACCGCGCCGTTTCCAAAGCGGCGCTCCTCCAAAAGCTCGAGCTCCAATCGCACGTTGTCAGGGAGGGCTGGTTTACCACCTCCCACTATGATCGGTAGGAGGAACAACTGACACTCGTCGATCAACCCGGCTCGGAAGGCGTGGGCAGCCAGCTCAGGGCCACCGATGAGGATATCCTGTTCGACAGCCTCTTTTAGTTGTCGAATGGCTTCCGGATTGAAGTTTCGCTCAAGTTGCGTCTTGCGAGTGGATACAGCCTCCAACGTTCTGGAGTACACGATTTTGTCAGCAGCCTGCCAGACCTCGGCGAAGTCGCGATTGAGGGGAGACTCTGCGGCTACGTTCGGGTCGGTCTCCCAAACCATCATGGTCTCATACATTCGACGTCCATAGAGATGAGTGCCAGTCGCACGGACGAGATTGGTAATCAATCTGAATCCTTCCTCGTCTGGCTCAGTCCAGTCAAACCTGCCTTCTCTGTCCTCGGTGTAGCCGTCAAGGGACGTGTTCGCAATGTAGATCAAGTGAGCCATACGGAAACTCCTATTGTGAGTAGTAC
>JBKPQD010000464.1:0-4415 GCA_046733915.1 Chloroflexota bacterium | reverse complement strand
GTCCAGATCGATCCGTGCAAGCGTGGACAGGTCGCGGTCCTGGTCACAAGCGCAGTAAACATTTTTTCCATCAGCGGAATAGGCAGGCGAGACATAGCGAACATCACCATCATGTTCTGTTAGTCTGCGACTTGTTTTCGTGGCGATGTCAATTTCGAATAGATCATCATTCAGACTATTGTGCTGCAAGTGCACGAGCAGGCGAGATCCGTCCGGTGAGAAGCCTACAACACCTAAAAAACCTAGATAATCATTCTCCCACACACACTGCGCTTCACCCGTTTCAACATTCTGAACGTATACGTCAAATTTGGAACGGTCACGTTGATTTGCGGTAAAGCTGATCTGCTTGCCGTCATGGGACCAATCCCCAAATATGTGCATTACATCGTCAGCATTTGTCAATCTTCTTTCATTCGCTCCATCGCCATTCACCAGGAAAATTTGTGCGTTTTCATTGCCTCCGATATCGCGCATGAATGTCAGCTCGTAGGATGTAGGGGAAAAGCGCGCCTGCAAAATACGCTCTGTGTGAAACGTGATTTGGTCGGGCCAGCCACCCTCGACATTGACTGCCCAAACTTGGGGAACACCGGTAATGTCGGTGAGAAAGGAGAGTCGCTTGCCATCCGGTGAAAAGGAGGGCCCCCAGGCACTGCGGATGTTTAGATATTGTGAGAACGGTATGGTCATGTCAATCCTCCGTCTAAAATTTTGCTTGAAGATCTTCCATTCGTCCAACCGGTTCTTCAAATTATAAATGCTAAAACCCGCCTCTTCCGAGACGGGTCACTAATTACTAATTACAGATTACACAAGAACTTTTTGCGCAGCCTCAAATCCTCTTCTCAACGCCTCAAAATTTTCCGGCAGGAGGTGTTTGTGTCGTGCCGGTAAATGGCCTTCCAGGGCTTTTTCCACATCTCGCAATGTCACTTCGGGAAGCACGGTCAGCAATGCGCCGACCGCGACCATATTTAACAATTTCTTACCGCCGATCTCTTCGGCAATTTCATTGCACGGCACGGAAATGACATCAATATCCTCACGTTTTGCACCGCGATCTACCATGGATTGATTGACGATCAACGTGCCGCCCGTTGCCAGTGCCTCTTCATACCTGTCAAAGGAGGGCAGGTTCAGCGCAATTGCAAGCGGCGGATTCTTCACCAGCGGCGAACCGATCTCAGCGTCGGCGATGATCACCGTGCAGTTAGCGGTGCCACCGCGCATTTCGGGACCGTAGGAGGGAATCCAGGTCACCTCTTTACCGGCGTCCATAGCGGCGTAAGCGAGCACCTGCCCACCGAACAAAACGCCCTGACCGCCAAACCCTGCGATAATGATTTCTTTTTGCATATGTCACTTCGCTTTCTGAAACATCCGATATTCAGGTTTCCCGCCTTGTACCCCATTTCCGAATACCGAACATCCAATGTCTTTAGATTCTGACCTGCGCGACGGCCGCGGCGACTTTGTAATCGCCAAGCGGAAATGCCGGAACCATATACTGCTCGACAAACTTCAACGACTCCACCGGCGTCATGCTCCAGTTGGTGGGACAGGTGGACAATAGCTCCACCATCGAGAAGCCAAGCCCGCGTGCCTGCGTTTCAAATGCCAGGCGGATCGCCTTCTTTGCAAGCCGAATATGTTTCGGATCGTGTAAAGATCGCCGTACCACATATCCCACGCCGTCCAGTGTCGCCAGCATCTCTGCCATCCGAATCGGGAAACCCTGTGTTTCCACATCACGCCCGTTCGGCGAAGAAGTCGTCTTCATGCCGGGCAATGTCGTCGGAGCCATTTGTCCGCCAGTCATACCGAAGTTGGCATTGTTGATGAAGATCACCGTGAGATTCTCGCCCCGCGCCGCAGCATGGACAATCTCTCCCATGCCGATCGAGGCGAGGTCACCATCGCCCTGGTAGGTAAAGACAATACGGTCCGGCAGGACGCGCTTGATGCCGGTTGCCATTGCGGGCGCGCGTCCATGCGGCGCTTCGACGAAATCCGTATCGAAATAGTTATAGGCAAAGACCGAGCACCCGACTGGCGCCACGCCGATCGTCTTGTCGATCAGATCCATTTCTTCCAGAACTTCGGCGATCAGGTGATGCGCCACGCCATGTGTACAACCCGGGCAGTAATGGGTCGGCGTATCCGTAAAGCCTTCGGGACGTTCGTAAACCAGATTATTAGGCGTTGTCATGGTACCCTCTATGCTTGCGCGATTCTCTCGAGCCACGCATCACGTGGATTGACGTCCAGGCTCAGCTTGCTTGACGTGAGCCGTTCAATTTCGTGCAGGATCTCTTCGGTGAACGGGACCACGCCGCCCATGCGTCCATAAAATTCAACCGGGGCGCGTCCTTGCACTGCCAGGCGAACATCCTCGAGCATCTGGCCGGAGTTCATCTCCGTGACCAGGAATCCGCTCACACGGCCGATCAGCTTCTCGATCGCTTCACAGGGGAACGGGCTGACGGTAATCGGTCGCAGCAAGCCGACCTTGATTCCCATTTGACGCGCCTGGCGCACCGCGGACAGTGCCACCCGGCCCGCCGTGCCGAAGCCAATGATGACAAATTCGGCATCGTCTAGAAAATATTCCTTGTAGCGGACCTCTTCACGCTGAATGGTTCTCCAGCGCGATAAGAGTCTCAGGTTGAGCTTTTCTTCCTCAAGCGGATCGAGATAGATAGAGGTGAGGACACGGCGCTCACGCTTTCCCAGCTTGCCGTTGGTTGCCCAATCCCAATCCGCGCGCTGGATTGGCTTCATCTCTGGCATCTTGGCCGGTTCCATCATCTGGCCGACGCACCCATCCAGGATGACCATGCAGATGGTGCGATACTTTTCCGCCAGGTCAAAGGACAGAACGGTCAGGTCGATCGCTTCCTGCACGGAGGCAGGTGCCAGCACAATATTGCGATAATCGCCGTGACCGCCGCCGTGCACTGCCTGGTTGTAATCCGCCTGGGATGGCGCAATGTTGCCGAGGCCCGGTCCGCCGCGCATCACGTTGACCAGCACGGCCGGGACTTCCGTGCCGGCGATATAGGACAAACCTTCCATCATCAAGCTGACACCCGGGCTGGAGGAGGTGGACATCACCCGCACACCCGCGCACGCCGCGCCGTAGACCATGTTAATTGCACCCAATTCCGATTCGGCCTGCACAAAGGCACGTCCCAATTCTGGCATGCGGCGCGAAAGATATTCGAGAATTTCAGTCTGCGGTGTGATGGGATAGCCGAAGTAGGCATCCAGTCCGGCGCGGACCGAGGCTTCTGCAATTGCCTCGTTGCCTTTCCATAATTCACGTGTCATTCAAACCTCCAAAATCTATAGGGGCGACAGTATGTCGCCCCTACGATAAAGATGCGGGTGAAGGAATCGCTTTCGTTATTTCACGATAGATCGTGATGGCTGCATCAGGACACACCAGGGCACAGATAGCACACCCCGTGCAGCCGTCCTGGAACGTGTGCGCGGGGTGGTAGCCTTTCGGGGTTAGCCTGGTCATGTCCAGCTCCATCACCTCCTGCGGACATGCACTGATGCAGAGCTCGCATCCTTTACAATAAGTATCACTGACGTCGATCCAACCTTTTAGAGGCATTTGCTCTCCTTATCTGACAGGTTTAACCGCAGGGTGCAATCGATGATAAAACTAGATAGCTTTCATCCTGATTATGACATTCCAGACGGGAAGCGAGTAGTGCCAAGCGTCACACGCCAGCGTGTACGAAAATCCTCCCTTGCAACGAAAACCAGCCAACAGAAACTCTGTTGGCTGGTGAAATGTACCGGGACGATAGATTATTTGTGATTATAAAACTCTACTTGCCAGCGCCATTCGCTCTCATCCTCGGCGTTCCACCAGCTGACAAGTTTTCCAATTTCTCCACCGGGCAAAATTACTAGTTGCCCGATATCATCGGGCGTTGGCCACAAATCCTCGCGGGTAATCGTTCCTCCGTCACGCGTTAAACGCGCCATCGGGCGGTCCGCCGTTTGAGGGAGATTCTCCGCATAGGCGAGACGATTGCCGCTTTCTCCGCGCACTTCCACCGTAAGCATGGGCGGCGGTGCGTGCACCCATAAGATGTTGGTCCTGTCCAGGCGACCGCGCGCAAACGAGGTTCCGGTCGCGCCTGCTTGCGGATACCACAGGTCCCAGATCTGCAACCTATCTTGAGTGTTCATCAGAATACCTCCAAAAGTATAGCAGTCTTTTCCATTTATAGTCCTTTCCTTCGTGGATGGTAGAATCATTTTACGAAATTGGAGGATGAAATGAAGGACGCTGTCATCATAGATGCCATACGAACGCCGGTGGGTGCGTTGGGTGGGATCCTCTCTTCGGTCCGCCCCGACGATCTGGCTGCTGTTGTGATCAAGGAAATTGT
>JBKPQD010000463.1:0-3997 GCA_046733915.1 Chloroflexota bacterium | reverse complement strand
TGGGATTTTTCTTCCCCATCGCAGTGAAATCCTTCAATACCTCATTCTCGGTCGGGACCACTAACCTTCCCATTGCCATTGGTTTGATCCTGATGATGTATCCGCCACTTGCGAAGGTGAAATATGATGAGCTAAGGGATGTCTTCCGCAACTGGAAGGTCCTTATTCTTTCGCTCCTGCAGAACTGGGTGATCGGTCCCATCCTAATGTTTATCCTGGCAATCGTTTTTCTGCGGGGCTACCCAGAATACATGACAGGCTTGATCTTGATTGGTTTGGCGCGCTGTATCGCCATGGTTATCGTCTGGAATGAACTCGCGCGCGGCGATACGGAATATGCCGCCGGGTTGGTCGCATTCAACAGCGTATTTCAGGTGCTGTTCTATAGCTTGTATGCCTATGTCTTTATCACCATCCTGCCCACATGGTTTGGACTGAAAGGTGTGATTGTTGCGATTACCATTGGAGAAATTGCCAAGAGCGTTTTCATTTATCTGGGCATCCCATTCTTAGCTGGATTTTTCACCCGGCTGATCTTGATCCGCCTCAAAAGCAAGGAATGGTACCATCGCCATTTTATTCCAAAGATCAGTCCAATTACTTTGATTGCGTTGCTTTATACCATCATGGTCATGTTCAGCCTGAAAGGCGAATATATCGTTCAACTTCCATTGGATGTGCTGCGCATTGCCATACCTATGCTCATCTACTTTGTGGTGATGTTCCTGGTCAGTTTTATGATAGGCAAAATGGTCGGCGCAGATTATCCCAAAACCGTGACACTTTCTTTTACCGCGGCAAGCAATAATTTCGAGCTGGCAATTGCGATAGCAGTTGCAGTGTTTGGCATTTCCTCGGGACAAGCCTTTGCAGCGGTGATTGGTCCGCTGGTGGAGGTGCCTGTTATGATTGGTCTGGTAAACGTATCTTTCTTCCTGCAAAAACGCTACTTCATGGCTCAACCAAAGACCGTAGCCGCAAGAGAAGCGTCAGCCTCTTGACAAATAGACAAACATCTATATAATATCAGATAGAAGTTTATCTATATGAATGCCGATCCTTCCCTTGCATGTAATATGGGCGTCTTTACACCGGCGCAACGTGAAGCACATATCTTGGGCACAACAGAACTCGTACAAAGAGTTGAAAATATTCGAGAGGTCGAAAATGGTTATCAGTTCTCGTTTCCGAATGAAACTGCCTTGATATCCAAAATTGTGGAGTTTATTGTCAACGAACGCCTGTGTTGTCCATTTTTAAAATTTACGCTCAATGTGAATTCAAATGATGAACCCATTTCTTTGACCCTGAGCGGGCCGACGGGCACACAAGAATTTCTACGCGCTGAATTTAGTGGAGCTTTTCAATGAAAGTAGACCCTGTCCTGTTTGCCAAAGCGATTGCGGATGAAACCCGCCAGAAGATTATGAGCGAGTGCTGCTGCCAATGGTTATCTGTCAATGAGATTGTGGAAAAGATCGGCTTCTCTCAACCCACCATTTCGCATCACCTCGCCATTTTGCGCGACGCGGGTTTGGTCAATATCCGCGAGGAAGGGAAGCAGACATTCTATTCGTTGAATCAGGAAAATATTGTGGTCTGTTGCGGTCAATTGATGATCAAGTTTGCTCCGGAAACAGCAACGACCGAAAAACTCGTCAAAGTCATCAGCCAATAAAATTGGAGAGCAGACGCGCGCTGCCGCCAATTTTTTTGAACAAATCTATAGACAAACATCTATATGAAAGGAGGTGAATGCCATGAACGAACTCGTCGTGTTGAGCTGCGATGAATGTGAAGGTAGCTGCTCTTGTGGTGGCGGTGGCTGCTGCTAGTGATGGAATCTCTGTTCGCCAAAGGGTGAACAGAGAGAACTTATCGGTAGATATTTTAGAAGGGAAAGGAGTACGACCCATGGGAGCGATTTTATTAATCACATCTGCCGCCATTTTGTTTGGACTGACGAAATCGACGGAAAAAGTCCTCGACATTCGTCAACGCCAACGAGATCGAGGCAAAGATACCAAAACATATCTATAAGGAGAACCTATGACAACGCAATCCCCTAACCCGATTCATGACGTCGTTCGCGAGCATTATGCCGAGCGGATCAAGAACAATGCCTCCTGCTGTGGATCCTCTGATTGCTGCAGCACCGACAGCAATCTCTACCCCGCAGATCTCCTTGCCACCCTACCCGATGGCGAATCCACGGTCAGCTACGGATGTGGCGACCCGATTACTCTCGCCTCCTTGCAGCCCGGCCAAACTGTGCTGGATCTCGGCTCCGGCGCGGGACTAGATTGCTTTTTCGCCGCCAAGAAAGTTGGCGCGGCCGGACGGGTGATCGGCGTGGACATGACTCCCGAAATGATCGAGCGCGCGACGTCTAGTGCGAAGCGGCTCGAAATCCAAAATGTGGAGTTCCGCCAGGGTTATCTCGAGGACTTGCCGGTGGAAGCAGGCACTGTGGACGTCATCATTTCCAATTGCGTGATCAACCTGTCGCCGGATAAATTCAAGGTCTTCAGCGAAGCATTTCGTGTGTTGAAGCCCGGCGGCAAGCTGGCAGTGTCGGACATCGTCACCGATGGTCCGCTGCCTGAGGCGGTCAAGAAAAGCTTGAGTGCTTGGGCGGGCTGCGTAGCGGGCGCGATAGAAGCGAAGGATTATATGGGCATGATGAGCGAAGTGGGCTTCACCGATATCTCCATCACTCCGGTGTTCTTCGCCAAGGAAGATGTCGATTCGGCGTTGAGTGAGATGAAAGACCCCATTATTGAGCTCCAAACCCTGCCGCGCGAAGATGTGTATAAAGCAGTCTATAGCGCAAAGATTACGGCGTACAAACCAGCATAGGCATTTCCATGCGAACTCAAAAGAGACAGCGATGCTGTCTCTTTTTGTTTGATGGATTTCATGTCTTGACAGTGCAAACTATCCCAAGTAAAACCATTTCGTATCAAGGAGTCTTATGAAAATTGTGACCGATTGTGCGGCGGATATGCCCGCGGAACAGTTAGAACAACTGGATGTGACTCAGGCACCTCTGTTCATTCAGTTTCCTGATGGAGAGGTCAATTCTGCCGATATTTCGGCAGATGAATTTTACAACCGTCTCGAAGCTATGCGCCCGGCCATCCCGACAACCGCGCAACCTTCCAGCGGGATTTTTGCCGAGCTGTACCGCAAGATTGCCGCGGTCGAGAAAGATATCCTCTCCGTTCATATTTCTTCCGGCTTGAGCGGCACGATCAATTCGGCGCGGGCTGGCGGTGAGCAGGTCAAGCCCGAAGCCAACGTCTATTATTGGGACACGCTCACACTCTCCGGTGGAGAGCGCTTCCAAGTAATGGCAGCGGCGCTCGGCGCTCGCGCAAATTGGGCGCTGCACTCCATCCAGGAACGGCTCGAGAAGATTCGCGAACAGACGGAAGTGATTTATACACTGGACACGCTGGAATATCTGGCGCGCGGCGGCCGGATCGGACGTGTCAAGGCAATTGCCGGGGCTTTGCTCCATCTCAAGCCTGTGATCCGTGTCGATGCAGATGGAAAGTACACCACAGTCACAACCGGACGAACCATTGGCAAGTCGATCCAATCGATCAGCGAATATCTACATGGCAAGTATGCGCAGACACCGGTCTGGGTCACCGTGCTGCACGGACGCTTTGCCGAAAAGGCCGAAGTGCTGACAAACGAATTGAAGTCAACGCTGAATGTAGTCAAGATCGAAACGAACCGCATCTCCCCGGTGCTCGGCGTACACACCGGTCCTGGGATTGTCGGGGCGGCGGTGATGCCGATGGAGCTGATGGAAGGTTTGGTGGATTAGAACCATCCTGCGGCAGCGTTTTCTGCGCTCGAAGGATGGCACAACCGCCGTTGAGATGCTTTGTTGCGTACACGCTTGATACGGAATGAAAAGCGCAGTCTGGTTAATCAGACTGCGCTTTTCGATTTTCTTCTGTGATTGAGGTAGATGGGAAGTCGC
>JBKPQD010000462.1:0-1909 GCA_046733915.1 Chloroflexota bacterium | reverse complement strand
CATTGTCCTGATGCACGACGAGAAAGTGGACCGCACAACGGACGGTACAGGGCTGATCGAAGATTTAACTCTTGACCAGCTCAAACAGCTGGATGCAGCCTATAGGTGGTCGAACGATGGTGGTAAGACGTTTCCCTACCGCGGCCAGGGTATCCGAGTCCCCACCTTGGAGGAGCTCTTCCAAAAATTCCCGCAGATGCGCTATGTGATCGAGATCAAGCTCACCCAGAATCCGATCGACAAGCCGCTATGCGAACTGATCCGTAAACACAATATGCAGGATAAAGTGGTGATTGCTTCCTTTCATGACCAAGCCATGCAAAACTTCCGTGCTACCTGTCCTGAAGTTGCCACATCCGCCTCGCGCGGCGAAGTGACAAAATTCGTGCTGCTTGGCAAAATCTACCTGAGCGGGCTGATCGCGCCGAAGTACGAATCTATTCAACCACCGTACGACCCGAAAGAGTCGCTCAACATCCCCATTATGACCAGGCGGTTCATCCGCCAGGCACATGACAAGAATCTCGCCGTCGAGCCCTGGACGGTGGATGACCCCGAACTGATGAAGCAATATATCGCCTGGGGCGTGGACGGGATTATGACGGACAGGCCCGATTTGATGATGAAAGTGATGAAAGAACTGGGGAAAAAATGAACTGAGAACAAAAAGGAGCTATGTGCATGAAAGCCATGGCTCCTTTTAAGGGATCTACTTTTTTGCTCACTCCATCCACAGGACCCGATCCTCATACGAAGGTCGCCGCGGATATTCTGCTGCAAGCTCAGGATAGCCCACATAAATAAATCCGAGAACGTGTTGGTCTGCTTCAAAACCTAAGAACTCCTTGACCTTTACATCGTCGGTCCATTCGCCGGTGCGCCATTTTGCGCCGAGTCCCAACGCGTGCGCAGCGAGCAAAAGATTCTCAATCGCAGCAGCAACCGCAGAGATATTTTCAATCTGAGATATTTTCGCTTCGCTGGGTTTCTCCACACCGACAGCGATCACCACCGGCGCCTGAAACGGAGTGGCGTGGGCTTTGTCAAAGGCCTCACGCGGGTACTCCGGGTGACGGTCCCGCAACGAAGCCGACATCACATCGCCTAAACGGTGGCGCGCCTCGCCGGTCAATACAACAAATCGCCAGGGCCGTACCTTGTAATGGTTCGGCGCTTGTACAGCCGCGTCCAGCAATTTTTCGATCATTTCGCGCGGCACTGCATCTTGTTTTACTTTTTTAATCGAATGCCTGTTATGAATGGCTTCGAACACGTCCATATGTCCTCCGTGGTATTGATACAATTATAGAATCGATTCTTACGGAGGCAGGATGAAGATCTTTTATTCTGAGCAACATCGCAAGCACATGCCGCCCTTTGAAGTGTTCGATGGCGGCTTGCGCACCCCATATATGGAGAACACCGATCGCATGGATCGCATTTTGGCGGCTCTGAGGCAGACGGATTGGGCAAACATCGAGGAGCCACAGGATTTTGGACTCGATCCCATCTACGCGGTGCACGACCCGGGATACATCGACTTTCTGCGTTCCTGCTGGACCGAATGGCTGGCTTCGGAAGCCAAAGATAAATCCACGCTATTGCCAGCCACCTTCGCGCTTCGCCGCCATCCCCAAAAGCCGACCAGCTTATTGGGGCGCGCCGGCTACTATCTCATGGACCTGAGCGCCTGCATCGTCGAAGGGACCTACGCCGCATCCCTGGCGTCTGTCAATTGTGCCTTGAGCGCGACCGAGGCGATTACCAGGGGAGAAGATGTGGCGTTTGCGTTATGCCGCCCACCGGGGCATCACGCCGGAAAGGATTATGGCGGTGGCTATTGCTTTATCAATAATGCTTCCGTTGCAGCTAACCGGCTGTCATCGAAAGGCAAGGTTGCACTGCTCGA
>JBKPQD010000461.1:0-1693 GCA_046733915.1 Chloroflexota bacterium | reverse complement strand
TGCGGGATCAGTGCCCGGCGTACTTTCGCATACAACATTCCGTCGAAAACAAGGTCATCCGTATAAATCGCTGTACCGACCACCTTGTCAATTCCATCATGTCGAGTATGTGTATGTCCCACCGATTGGTGGGCATGGATCGAATCCGGGATATGCGGCTTCGGGACAGCCTCCCCCGTGCGTAATGCGTGTGCTGCGGCAAAGATCGCGTTTTCAATGGTCGGATATCCCGCGCAGCGACAGAGCGTGTCCTTCAATGCGAACCGGACCTCCTCCTGCGTGGGATTCGGATTTCGATTGAGAAGTGCATAGGCGGTCATGATCTGTCCGGGGATGCAAAATCCGCATTGCACCGCGCCATGTTCCACGAAGGCTTCCTGCAACGGATGGAGTTTCATCTCTTCATGGACGCGCTGGGCAAGGCCCTCAATCGTAATGATCGTCTTTCCATCTGCACGCTCTGCAGGATACACACAAGACATAATAGGCTGTCCATCTACAAGAACTGTGCAGGCGCCACATTCCGCCTCTTCACAGCCGATTTTTGTCCCTGTTAAACGAAGCCGCTCACGGAGAAGAGTGGATAGTGTTTCGCCCGGGATCGATCCAAGCGAATATTGTTTGCCATTCACAGAAAAATTTATGTTTGACATCCTATGAATCCTGTTCTGCGCGCTTCCACGCGGTCTCAAGGGTATCCCTAAACAAGCCACCGACGATATGGGAACGATAGTCTGAGCTGGCACGGCGGGCACTGGTGCGGAATTTAGCCTGGGCAAGCAAAGATTCGAGGGTAGCAGTAAATGTTTCGTTGTTCAGGGGCTGGCTGCGCAGGAGCTGTTCTGCTTCTGTGGCCCGGAAGGGAGTTGTGCCACTGGGCCCAACCGAGATGCGAATGCCATTTACTCTATCGTTTTCCCGCTCAAGCCAGACCGCGCAATTCAAAATGGGAAGTGCAACTCCCTGCGGACGCATGATGCGCTTGAAGCAGGAGGCCTGTCCTCTTTTGGTTTGCGGGAGATAAAAGCCAACGATGAGTTCCTCGCCTTTTTTGAGCGTGGATTTGCCCGGTCCGAGAAACAAAGAGGGAAAAGGCACGCGCCGTACCCCTGCCAGGCTCACAATCTCCACTTGCGCGTCAAGGGCGGTGAGAGCAATGGTCCCGTCCGCAGCGGGGAGGGCGTGCGCAGCATTGCCCCCGAGCGTCGCGACGTTCCGAACTTGCGGGCCTGCAATCAAATTACATGCTTCGATCAATGCCTGGGCATGTGTAGCCGCCAGAGGATCCAGAACAATACGATTGGCGGGGATGGCGGCGCCAATATAGAGCTCCTCACCTCTTAACTCGAGCGTGTTCATCTCCGGGACGAACGTCAGATCTATCAATGTGTGTATGGGGGCATGATGGCCTTGTTTCAAGTCAAGCAACAAATCTGTTCCGCCTGCAATAGGCAAGGCAGGACCAGGAGCAGATGTAAGGGCTTGAATTGCTTCCGTGATAGAAGCCGGCCGTTTATATTCTTGCCAAAGGTTCATGGTGGTTACCTCTTTCTTAGACGGCGGCACTTTTCGATGGGCAGAGACCCAACGCCGCGGATGCGATTACATCCAGCGACCACCGAACCGATGGAATGGTATTTTATACCTAAAGTGGATAACTTAGGTAGTGTTTTAAATAACTCTCAGAATATGA
>JBKPQD010000460.1:0-10854 GCA_046733915.1 Chloroflexota bacterium | reverse complement strand
CGTGGGCCGTCGACTCAGCTCGCCAATTCGTCGTTCGGATGCCTGCGACCAGCGCGGGTGCGGACGATCCGGATTCACGTTGGAGTAAAAGCCGTATTCATCGGGACCGATATCGTTCCATAGCGTTGCCGGTTGTTTGTCGACCAATTCGATCTTGACAATGGACTTGATGGATTTGAATCCATATTTCCACGGTACAACCAATCGAATGGGAGCGCCGTTCGAGTTCGGCAGCGACTGGCCATATAAGCCCGTCGCCAAAATTGTCAGATCATGCATGGCTTCGTCGAGACGTAACCCTTCCTGATACGGCCACGGATAAAACGGACTGCCCTGCCCGGGCATTTCATCCGGACGCTCGACGGTTTCAAAGCGCACGAACTTCGCATCTGAGGTCGGTTCTACTTCCTTCAAAAGGCTCGACAGTGTAAACCCTGTCCAGGGAATGACCATACTCCAGGCTTCCACACAGCGCAGTCGATAAATCCGTTCCTCCTGGGTAAACTTGCTTAATAGGTCTTCAATAGCATAGGTTTTCGGCTTGTTCACCAAACCGGAGACTTCCACCGTCCAGGGTTTGGGATGGAAGTTTTCTGCAAGCCGTGCGACGCCTTCCTTGTCGGTAGTGAACTCGTAAAAGTTATTGTAATGGGAAATATCTTCAAAAGAATTTGTGGGATCGCCCAGCTCATCTTTTTCTACTGGATAATCTGGTGCGTTTGCTGCCGGAGTAGCAGTTCCCTTAGGGGAACAGGCTGCCAGCAGCGCGGACCCCGTCGCAATGCCCGCCGCCTTGAGAAAGTCCCGCCGGGAAACATATTGCGAATATGGTGTGATCTCGGAGGATTTCACCGGAACAGATTTATATTTGTTATTCATCGTTACCTCTTTTCCTTGTAGGGACGACCAGCTCGCGCCCAGCACCTTTGGGAGTGTGGTCGTCCCTACGGTGTATCAATCATGTTCTGCCAGCAAAGCTTTGATATTTTCTTCTGTTTCTTTATATCGGCCTTCACCGATATGTACGTAACGAATGTGACCCTGCTTGTCGATCAGGTACAGCGTGGGCCAATACTGGTTCTTATAGGCGCGCCAGGTGTCGCCATTGTTATCCTGGGCGATGGCATATTCAATTCCATTTTTAGCAATTGCGCTCTTCAAATTTTGCAAATCACTTTCATAGGAGAATTCCGGAAAGTGGTTTGCGATGATGACCAGGCCCTGGTCTTTATATTTGCTGTGCCAATCCTTCAAGGAAGGGATCACATGCTGGCAATTGATGCAGCCGAACGTCCACATTTCCAGGATGACAACCTTGCCGCGCAAATCGGCGAGGCGTAGCGGGGAATCAACATTCAGCCAGGTAGTGTTGGTCAGTTCAGGAGCAATCCCAAGGTCCGGGAGAGAAACAGTTTTTAGCATGACAGAATCCTTGTTCGAAGCGCCATCCATCATGGATGAGCACCCAAAAAGAAGAAGAGCAAATAATCCAAGAATAAGGCGGTTCATCTTCAGTTTCTTGATGCCCCCATTCTAAAAAAACTTCCTTACGAAAGGATTACGAGAGCGTGAGAGGTTTGTTAAGGGATATAAAACGTAAACTGCGTGCCTTTGCCAGTTTGGCTTTCCACACCAATATCGCCGCTGTGGGCGCGCACGATTCCCTCGGCAATGGCAAGCCCCAGCCCGGCACCGCCTGTACCGCGATGACGCGACGCGTCGCCGCGATAGAAACGCTCAAAGATGCGCGGAAGGTCCTTTGCCGGAATGCCTTCCCCTGTATCACGGACGCTCACTTCCACACCGCGATCTGTCCGCCGTGCCTGGACGCGTATCTCCCCTCCTGCGGAGGTGTGCCGCAGGGCGTTGCCGATGAGGTTGTTGAGCACGCGCCCAATCGCCTGTGTATCCATAAAGACCGGATCCACGCCCGGTTCCACGTGCCCTTCGAGCCTGATGCTCTCGCGATAGGCAAGCTCGGAAAAACTCTCGAGCGTATCGGAAATGAGGTCACTTAGCGAAGACTCGGCACGGTTCAATGGGAAACCGCCCGTATCCAGCTGTGACATCTGGAAAAGATCATCCATCAGTGCCGAAAGGGACATCACGTCGCGCTGGGCAGTCTGCAGGTAGCGCTTGATCATATCGGGTTCATCCACGACGCCGTCGGACAACGCCTCGAGGATGGCGCGCATCGAGGCGAGCGGTGTTTGCAGATCATGGCTTGCCCATGCCACCAGGTCGCGGCGCAACGTTTCGAGCTCGCGCTGTTTCCGATCGGCTGCCTGCAGCTGCTCCGCCATCTGGTTGAAGGTCGCGGCAAGGGCACTTAATTCATCGCGTCCGGTGATGGGAACGCGCGTTTGCAGATCTCCCCGCGCGAGTTTTTCGGCAGCGCGCTGCAACGACAGGATTCGTTCGGTGACGGTGCTCGATAAAAAGTACCCCAGAATCATCGCGATGCCACCCGCAAACAAGAGCAGGATGATCGCCAGCTAAAGATCATGCTGGCTGGTGAACATCAGCTGCGCAGAAAACCAGACGTTGAAAAATGTGAGAATGCTTGCCAGCGCGTATCCACCCAACAATGTCCAGCGCAACGTGGGCGAGACATTGATCCACCCGAAGCGATAGGCCATATAGCCGGCGATTGCAGAAACAAATGCCGTGATGCCCAGGAAGAGCGCCATCAAGGCAAGCTCGTTAGATGGTGGCGACATCACCAATGTGAAGATGCCCAGCGAGATGGCAACAATAAGAAGGATGCCAGCGATCAGGCGCAGGGGCATGGAAATTTTAGATAGGGTCAAATTCATATTTATTTTCGCAGGGGCGAGGTTATCCTGCCCAGAAACTCATGGTTCAAATTTATATCCGACGCCCCATACGGTGAGCAATCGCGTCGGCTGCGATGGATCGTTCTCCAACTTTTCGCGCAGCCGCCGCACATGGACCGTCACGGTGCCGGGGTCGATATATTGTGCGCCACCCCAAATGCGGTCAAGTAGCTGCTCGCGCGTGAAGACCTGTTTGGGATGCCGCGCTAATAGATAAAGCATGTCAAATTCTTTGGCGGTCAGCTCAACATCGGAATCATAGACCTTGACTACGCGGCTCAGAGGATCAATGGTCAGCCCCTCGAACGAGAGTGCACGCTCATTCTCCGCGTCCGCTTTTTCGCGGCCGAGCCGTCGCATCACCGCACGGACACGGCTCACCAATTCCTGGGGGCTGAACGGTTTAACGACGTAATCATCCGCACCCAGCTCCAACCCGGCGATGCGATCTACCTCGCCACGCCGCGCAGTCAGCATGATGATCGGCACATTGGAGCGGTCGCGCAGCCAGCGCGTCAGGGACAGTCCATCTACTTCGGGGAGCATCAGGTCGAGAATCACGAAATCTGGATTTTGCCGCTGAAAAAGATTCATTGCCTGTTTGCCATCCGAAGCGGTCTGCACGCTGTAGCCGGCGCGCTTGAGATAGAGGCTGACCACCTCGGCAATACTGGCTTCATCTTCCACAACAAGAATGAGAGGCTCGCTCATAGGTTAAATCATACTCCATTGGATGGCCGAATAGTAGGAGCGTTCAGAATTTTGTAAGAAATTTCCCTCTAGGAAGCGATTCAGTCTGCCAGCATTTCACGCTGCGATTGAAGCAAGTCGTACGTAAGAATATGATCTCGTCCTGCCCGTTTTGCGGCGTACATGGCGCGGTCTGCCGCTCGCAACACGGCCTCGCGGTCCTCCCCGTTCGTAGGATAACTGGCGATACCCATCGAGATCGTAATGTTCAAGTGAAACTCTTCGTAGGGAATATACAGTGAATTCAATGCCCCGCGTACTTCCTGCGCACGTTTGTAAGCAACCTCTACGGGGATGTTTGGCATCACGACCACGAATTCCTCCCCACCAAAACGGCATACAAAATCACCGCGCCGGTTGTGTGTGGAAAGGGTCCTTGCCAGTGCCTTCAAAATATAGTCGCCGGCTTCATGGCCATACGTATCATTGAGCTTCTTGAAATGGTCGATATCGAGCATAATAACACAGACAGGATAGCCCTCACGCGCCGCGCGCGCCAGCTCACGGTCGAGTGTCTCGTCGAGATAACGACGGTTGAAAAGATCGGTCAGCGGATCGTGAATAGCTTGTGCGCGGAGCTTGCTCTGCAAGGTGCCGATCTCGATCAGTTGTGAGTGCAGGCGATCGTTGGCAGCGCGTAGTTTCTTTTCGGCCAATTTGCGGTCGGTCACATCACGGAAGACCATCAATCTTCCATTCAGATGCCGCGCTTTGTCATAGATCGGCGTGACCTTCAGGTCCAGGTAACGGGAGGGAGAATCCGAGATGCGCAACTCGGTGTGAGTCTCCTCTTCGCTGAGCAACGCCACGCTTTGGTCCATCCAGGGAGGCAGGGCTTGAACGGCAGATTTCCCTAAGAAGGATTCAGATTCGCGTTTCAAAATTTTCTCCATCGCCGGGTTAATATCCACAATGCGGTTCTGCGAATCCAGCACGAGGACGCCATCGCTCATCTTTTCGACGATGCGGCTGCGCGCCAGTGGAATGATGTCCATAAAGCGGTTCCGGAACACGGAATAAGTAAAGAGGATCCCGGAAATCCCAAACACGAGCGGCGTGAAGTCGAAATGAGTGCTTCTGGAAAAATATTCCTTATAGATACTCATGCCCCAGGGCAGACATGCTCCCAGCAGGAGAAGACGATTTTGATGTTTTAATAATGGGCTGGAACGCATCATGCCATAGATGAGCAGTACCAAGCCACAAAAAATAAGAAGATAAGAATAAACTACATTGACCCTGTACCAGGGACCAGTTGTGAGCCGAATCCAGTAAAAATCATTCTCAAAAACCAAAAGGACCGATTTGAACATAAATCGGTGAAAGTCATTCGTCCAGACGAGCATTAATGTCACTACCGGCTCAATCCCGAGGAGGAGCAACAACTTCTTTTGGAGCCACTGGCTCTGATTCATAAACGTCAGGGCAAACACCAAAAAAAGTGTTGGAACGGTGACCACGCCGAAATAAGCTAGCTTAAGGAAGAGGAACTTAAGATTCGGCGGATTGACCAGCATCTGAAAAGAATACGACCCCGACCAGAACATCATGGAAAACATCAACCCACTAAGGGCAAAAGAGCCTGGAGCCGAGCGTCTCCAGGCGATGATGCTTGCGATTCCCGAAAGAATGGCAGATATTAGTAATGTAATTCCAAATACTGTGATAGGAACTGACATAAAATCCCAAACTTAGATCAATTGTATGCCCCCCACCGTGGAAACTGGCTTGCAAGCAATTAACAATACCCTGTTCTATGGGTGCCTCGAAAAACGAAGCGTTCACACGTCAGGTTGCTGTGCTACTAAAAAAGCTCTTCGACCGAAGGATCTTTTGCTTGAACGCGAAGAAACTATTCTTTTCCAAACGCCTCGAGGGCGGCATCCATGCTTTCATACATGGGAATATTTTGCAAAAACCCTGTGATTCCGAGGATATTATAGATTTGGGGTGGTGCATTACACAGCTTGAGATGTGCCACTTTGAAGCGCTCCTCTTTGGGTGTGTACATCTGGTAGACCTTTTGCAGGGCGCGCATGCCGGCGCTGGTGAGAGTATCCAGGTCAGTCATGTCGATGAGGGCATAGCGTGCCCCAGCCTCATACGCGCTTCGCAGGGATGTCAGCAACTGCTCCTCGCTTTGGGCGTCGAGCCAGCCACGCAAACGGAATATGGTCACCGGCACGGCTGCTTGGGTTTCTTCCGTTGTAATTCTCAAGTCGCTGTTCATCATCTCCTCGCTTGTGCCACGTTGGTTTGTAAATCATAACACGCAGGATCGGAAAAGTTTCAGACGAGCTTCACATATTCCGCGCCGACATAACCGCGGTTGCCATTGGGCTCCCGGACGTAAATCCACTGGTTGATCTTGCCCACTTTGTTTTTTGCTTTATTGACGGGTTCGATCACAGTTAGCTTCGTGCCCGCCTTGAGGACCATAACCAATGTGCCGCCCTTGGATGGTGTCTTACGCAGCCGTAAGCCACTCGTGCCTACGGCTTCCGAGACCACCACTGTCAATTTATCTTTTGGTGGTTCGGCGGGAGTCGAGGGACTTGTGCTGGGCGTTGTCGCTGGCGTCGAGGACGGCGTTGTGGTTGGTGGTGTGGATGAGGTCGGTTCACTCACCGGACCTGGTGTGGGCTCGGTTGCAGGTACAGGTGTCGTTGCTGCGACGGTTTCCAGAAACCATGCCGCGGTGAAGCCTTCGCGCCCGCCGGGTTCACGGACGCGTATCCATTGGTTGCTCCGTCCGATTTTTACCGCATCGTTCGCATCGAGCAGCAATAGCTGTGTTCCGGCAGGAACCGAGGCGATCACGTTCGCCATGCTCGACGTATCCGTGCTCGATCGAACGTTTAATCCCCAGGTGACCGAGTCCATGACGCGAGCGTAGACTCCGCTTCCAGGTGTGGGAGAGGTTGTCGGCTGTGTTTGTGGCGTGCCCGCAGGGGTTGAGATGGGACCACCGGCTCCCGTCGCTTCATAAAAGAGAACTTGTTGGATAGCATGCTTGAGAGGCCTGCCCTGGCTATAACGCTTCATCAGATAGTCTTTATTCGCGGTGCCAGGCTTGTAGGGCCACGGATCGAGTATCAAGTAGTCATCGCCGTCAATGCCATACACCAACACATAATGCCACTGCAGTCCAGGGTTGGGAGACGCATCCACGCGTACGACAACGGGATGTCCTGCTGCGAGCCATGCGTTGATTTCACCAATCGGTGCATCTGTATTTTCACAGGCGACATTTGACCTGAGTCGCACCTCCGGATGGACCTGGTTGACAACATTCCAACGAATGCCTGAGTTGACAAAGCCTTGGTTGCTCTTTAGTTTTTGATTGAGAGTCTGAGGAGTTTCTGCAAATCCGTACCCGCTGAGGAGCATAGAGACGCTGGTTAGTGCACATCCTACATATCCAATGGTGTCACGGGGATCGGTGGCGAATCCGAGCGGATCATCCTTCCATTTCGGATCCTGCTGGGAAAGGTAAACGAGGTTGAATGCCATGCCTGCCTCCTTGGATGATTGACGGCGACAAATTAATTATACTCGTGCGGATGAAGAAAGGGTGCCCAAGCTGCAACGGATGCGGCTAGTTCGCTCCATATTTGCAATTGTTCTTACAGGGTCCATTCTTCTGCTTTCATATCGAGCTCGTCAGACCAGCGGTATTGCAGTTGCATGATCTCATGTTGAATATCTGCCGGCAACGGCTCGAGATCCTGTGCTGCTTTCAAAAATTCATTGAGACGATCTACCTGGCTCGTGGATCCCACCGTGGCACGGACCTGAGGAAACCCAAAGGCAAAACGGACGCAAAATTCGGGCCAGCTCTTCACCCCGGAGCGCTCAAAGATCGGCGCAACTTCCGCAGCGCGCTGCTGCAAGTATGGTGCCCAGGCGTAGCCCGGGATATCGCGCAGCTTATGAATGTCGCCCCCGGCAACCGTACGCATGGCGATCATGGGCTCATCGCGCTCGACCAGCAAATCCCAGAGCTCATTGGACGGAAAACGCTGCAGTGGATTCAGATAAAAGATATAACCATCTACCACACCGTCCGAGTAGCCGCCCTGAATCGCTCGCAGCGCGATGTGAGACGTCCATGGAAAGACTTCAAGCACAAAGCGCTGAACAAGTCCTTCCTGCTTGAATTGCGAAAACAATTTGTAGCACTCGCCACCAGTTGCGAACTCCTCTCCCACGGGTCCGCTCAAGCACAATTGACCAATATCCAAGGAATCCAATCCCAGCGGATCAACATTTTCATGAATCACGCCACGAAGTTCATTCTTATCCTGCCAGCCGATCTTGGCTATCAACTTTGGGACACGCGGCCGGTCCTGATCGAATGCGGCTCGCAGGACCTCCAAGGCGTTGCCATAGGCGCGGCTGGTGTGAAACCAGACGTTTGCGTTCATGGCGGCGCGAGCGACGTTCACACGCTCGGCGAAAGGAATCTTGTTGTCACCGAGACGCGTAGTTCCATAAATATAGGAAGAGAGATCGGTAAGCAGATTTGATTTGGTTGTCATAGGAATCCTCAATACTTTCTTTATTCAAAAATGAGACGAAAAAAGTGTATGCGGCTTGGGACACAGCCAGCCGCTGATGCTCGAGATGTCGTTCCGTCCAATCCGCCAGCTCGCGAGTCCGATACGGGTGCTGAAAATTTATTTGCCGTAACCATATGGTAATTGTTCCACAAATTTATCCACGTCCTGTGGGACGATAAAAAGCTTGTCGATGCGTCTCGTGAAGCCATTCGGGTCTTTCGGAATGAGCATCAACCCGTCTTTTGACTCGCGAGCGCGGGCAAAGATATCCGTGTCCAGTTTCTTTACATATTGTCCGCGTTCGATGCGGCTGATCTCCTTAAATGGCAGGAACAATCGATAGTCGAGATGGCCCGGCACCAGACGTATGCCGATCCCGGTGGCGGTAATGATATATGTTGTGGCAGAACCAAAAAATTGTGTATCGCGGTAGAGGATCGTAAATCCAATCGCGATGATTACAACCTGCCAGAATGTTAAGCCCCATTGACCCTTGAGCAGAAATCCGATGACAATACTACCGGCGAGTAAATAGCCGATATTGCGCGCCGCTCGCTGCCAGGAAATTGGCGGCTGATCCACATAAAATTTTCCGCCTTGATAGGCATGCAAACGTCGCATATGGGAGATCCAGGCGGCGGATTGCCAGCGCAGCGCGAGCACGCCAATTACAATGATCAACAGGAATAACAATCCCAGTGATAAGGAACGTGGCCAGAGTGCCACGACCGCGATCCAGGCATAGGGGTATTGTTTTAAGAACAGAACGGGGAATGCCAGGATGAAGCGGTCGAGGTATTGTCTCATAAATTTATTATACAACTCCTGCCATTCGCATACCCGCATCCGGTCAGAGCATTCGGCTGGATTGTAACCGTTACCGATGGAAATCCAAAATGCTGCTTCCCAGCGTATTCCGTATTAGAGTAGGTATGGTTGTTCTATTACCGATTCAGCTTCTCCCATTAGCGTTAGATAAGTCAAGGTTACAACCCGTTGAAAAATCATTGTTGCTGTAGTAATCTAAAAATTACACAAAACGGGAAGGACGTCTGACACCGAAAGGAGGTGGCCTGAAGTCAAAGTGTAGAAGAGTATGGTCGATCTTCATCGCGGCATCCACTCAAAACCTTAGAAATAAAATAGAAAGGTGAATACGTATGAAAAAGACTACGCTTCTCCATATCATTATGATCTTGTTGACCGTACTGGCATTGACCAGTCTCGCCGCGGATGGTGGACGTACATTTACCACCACTCTAACCGGCGCGGCCGAAGTCTCGCCAACAGGCGAGCCTAACCAGGGTGATCCGGACGGCATTGGCACGGCGACGATCACACTTAATCCTGGACAGGGACAGATATGTTGGGAAATTCAGGTGAGTGGTATTACCCTGCCTGCAACCGCAGCACATATCCACATTGCACCTACAACCACTCCGGGACCTGTCGTTGTGCCGCTCTCTGCCCCGGACGAAAGTGGCTTCTCTAGCGGTTGTACCAGTGCAGATCGTTCACTGATTCTGGATATCATCCAGAACCCTGAGAATTATTACGTCAACGTTCACAATGTAGACTATCCGGCTGGAGCGCTGAGAGGGCAACTCTCCAAATAACGATCAACAATGAGCCCAGTGGTTGTTCGCCACTGGGCTTTCTATTTTTAAGCACCGGGACGATGTGATTCTTTTACTCGATTTTTCCCGTCAATGTTACCAATTTTAGTTCACCAATCGCCTTGGTGATCTGGATATCGCGCGGACAGGCGTTCGTGCAGTTATAAATGGTATGGCAACGGACGAGTCCATTCGTTTCGCTGATGATCTTCATCCGTTCTGCAGCGCCTTCGTCGCGGCTGTCGAAGACGAAGCGATGCGCTGCCACCAACGCGGCGGGACCATAGTATTCCTCGCTCGCCCAGAACGATGGACAGGAGGTTGTGCAGGCGGCGCACAAAATACACTTGGTCGTATCGTCGAAGCGGGCGCGCTGCTCGGGCGATTGAAGTCGCTCGCGTCCATCCGCCGGAAGAGGTGAGTCGTTAATCAGATACGGGAGCATTTTCTTGTAGTTATCGAAGAACGGCTCCATGTCCACGATCAAATCCTTGATGACCTTCAAGCCGAGCAGCGGCTCGACGGTGATGGTCGTGCCCACGTCCCGGACGAGTGCCTTGCACGCCAGCATGTTCTTGCCATTGATGCGCATGCCATCCGAGCCGCACACACCATGCGCGCACGAACGGCGGAACGAAAGCGTGCCATCGTTATAGCCTTTCACATGCTCGAGCAGATCAAGAATGCGGTCGGTCTCATGGGCTTCAATAGTATAGGTTTCATAGTGGAACTGCTTGTCCACTTCGGGGTTATAGCGAAAAATTTTTAGGGTTACCTGCATGCCTGCCTCACTAATAAACTCTTGCCTTCGGTTGATATTTTGTGATCACAACCGGCTTGTAATCGATCTTCACCTTTCCATTTTCTTTACATGCCAGGGTATGTTTTAACCAGTGTTTATCGTCGCGCTCGGGATAATCCTCGCGCGTATGCCCACCGCGCGATTCCGTCCGGTTCAAGGCGCAGACCGCCACCAGTTCGGCGACGTCGAGCATGTTGCCCAGCTCCCAGGCGTTGAGCAACTCGGTGTTAAAAATCTTGCCGGTATCGCTGACGCGCACATGCTTGTAGCGTTCCTTCAACTCCTGG
>JBKPQD010000459.1:0-3673 GCA_046733915.1 Chloroflexota bacterium | reverse complement strand
CCACTAGGCATCCGTGTGAGGCGTGCCTTCTCTAAGAGGAAACTTCAGCCGAAAATAACAGTATATTAATGGCTATACGCAAATCATAAATTGAGATGGAGCTTGTGATGACAGATTTTTTCCACTACGAAGATATGACCTGGAACGCGGTTGCCGAGCTGCCGCGCGATACACCGCTCGTCCTGCCCCTTGGTTCCGGCTATGACCTCAATCAAGTCGTGAGCCAATTAAGCAACCCGCCCCGCGTCGGATTATTACCGGCGTTTCCGTTTGGCTGGCGCGGCAGCGGACTGGAGATCCCGGAGCCGCTCCTTTTTCAATATATTGCCAATCTTCTGGATAGCCTCCGCGACGATGGATTTTCTCAGGTCTATTGCCTGGCGCTAGCTGGATTGGATCCACAATCTTTCTTTTTACAACAACTTTCCACATCTTGTTTGCGACTCCCGTCTTCGACACCCTTGGCAAAGGCCCAGTTACCGCCAGATGCGGAACATGGCAAAGTCATCCTGATTCCCATCGGTCATACGGAGCAGCATGGATATCATCTCCCCCTCTCGGTTGATACCATCATTATCGATTCAATTGCCCAAGGCACATCTGCTATAGTGCCTACGCGAAGTTTCGCGTTGCCGGTGATGCCGTATGGCGTAAGCACCCACCGTAGTTCGTTCGCAGCCACGATGAATGCGGGCGGACGGGCTTTCGAGGATTTCTGGGTAGCGGTGATCGATGTGCTTGTGGCGCGTGGCTTCGACCGTTTCTACTTGATGAGTGGGCATGGCGGCAACTCGTCATTCCTGGTGAATATCGTCAAATATGCGGGCGAACGTCATCGCAGGATTTTCTGCGCGACAGCCTGGCTGCACACTTCAGGGAAGATCGGCGCGGCAGCCTTGGAAAAATATCGCACGTCACCAATCGGCGGAATGGGGCATGCCGGCGAACTGGAGACTTCTTTCCTTCTGCATTTGCGTCCCGATCTTTGCCATATGGAACGGGTGGTAGACGAGGTTGATTTTGTTACGACGCCCGATTACTACATGGACTGGATCGAGGGCGGCTCGTTGATCGCGAATCCGCCGTGGGACGACGACACTAAAACAGGCGCTTATGGAGCCGGGAGTCACGCTACGGCCGAAAAAGGCAGGCTGTGGCTGGAAGCTGCGATCGAGGAGAAAGCCGCCCACGTGGAGGAAATCCACTTGCAGCACGAGATGCGCGAGAAGAGGCGAAATGAAGGTTATGGATTGTGGGGAAAGTTTAAGTAATTCGTAATTAGTAAGTCTTAAATCGTCCCGTAGGTGTGACTGTAGCTACCTACGGGACGAATCTATTTCAGCGACTTCTGCTTTTCCCATAATTTTCTATCGTTGGGATCGTCGGCATCCAGCTGGCTTGGATCAACTTCCTTCATCACGCGATGTCCATGCGACGTCCATAACTCGGTCGCGACCGTGCGGGCATTGCGTTTGAGGCCCTGGGAGGCGAAGTACTGGCAGATGCGCGTCACGTCGCGCAAGAAGATTGTCCACGCGGTGGGGTTGGACTCCGGCTGCACGACCTGGGGAAAATCGATCAGCGTGATGTCGCCGTCCCAATACAGGATGTTGTAAGCCGATAAATCGCCGTGAATCCGCTGATTGGACAGTAGCAAGTCGACATCCCGCATCACGCGCTCATAAAGAGGTTTGACCTCGTCGCGTTCGAGAGTCACTGTGTTCAGAGTGGGCGCAGCAGTATCAATATCCCCAATGTAATCCATGAGGATGGCGTTCTTTTCCATCGCGTACGCCCGGGGGACATCCGCGCCCGCCTGCTGAAGCATCTCCAAGGTTTGGAATTCATACGCAATCCACGACTGGTGACGCAGCTCTTCGCCATAGTTGGTGCGCTTCTCCATCGCGTGCAGATCACCGTCCTTGACGATCGCTTTGCCGTTCTCATCCAGGTCGACACGGCCGGCGCGATATTGACTGTCATTCTTAAGGTTGCGTAACGAGCGCGGGCGATATACCTTTGCAGCAACAAGAGGTGCATCGATTGCAGGGCCGGAGCGACAAAGGTACACAGACGCCTCCTTGCCCCCTTTGAGACGGCGGATCACATCCGTAATCCATTTATGCTCGTAGAAGTCACCGAGCGATTCGAGCAGCCACCACGACTCAAAGCGCGCTGCCTGATAGGTGAATTTGAAGCTGCGACTGGAGTCATCCTGTCCATCAAGGAATCCGGCATTCGCCTGGCGCACATACTTGAAATGACGCTCCGGGAATCGCTGGCGGCGCTTGTCTTTGTTTATGAAATTGTCAGTCTGTTCGTTGTCATCCAGATCTTCAAACAGATCCATATAATCGTTTGTATTCATTTTTAACCACAGATTCGAAAGAGAAGGATACAGCTATGCGGTTAAAAGAAAAACCGCAGGGACAAGGCGCACCTGCGGCAGAAATTCAATCCGGAACAAGCCGTGATTAGACTTCACCTTCAGGAGGCGCGCTCAAGACAAGTTTTGCCAATGCCAAGATGGATTTCATTTTTTCGTGCCTCCTTTCCGAATAAATTTAGGTATTCAGAGTTTATCATTCGAATGTGGCAGTGTCAAGAAATTTCTGAGTTACGCCTGCCGAATATTTGAATTTAGATTGTATCCCTTTTCACCAAAAGGTTGCACCTTTTCGAGCCAGATCATTTCCAACAGGGTCAACTCGTCGCTAAGGTTGAAATTTGGGTCCTCTCGCAGTTGCACCACCTCCAGGACTTCAAAAACAAACTTTTCTGCACCATCACGCTCCCAATCTTCCTGTAAAGCCTTGTTGCGGTGACTACCAATTTTGAGCGTAAATTTGTGCCCGTTCAATGCGCCTTCCAAGTTCAAGCTGCTACCTAATAAAACCTTGCCATTCGCAGTATTCTTAATCTGAAAGACCCCGGCGGGTTTTGGTCGTTCCAGATATTCTCGATTGAGTTCTTTTCTCGATTTCATCAGGCCCCTGCCTGCTTTCTGATGAATTCCTCGCCTTTTGCCATCAACTCTTCATGGTCCTCCGGTGCAGAGAGATTCGCCAGAAACTCGATGGTATATTCACTCAACTTCTTCTGCACGTGCGGCTGACCGGCAGCGATCCACTTTTCCATGCTCCAGCGCGGGAAGATCGGGTTGACGTAATAGCCCGTTTTGTATTTCTTCAGCGTGGTCGGTGCAGAGACGTAGCTTTTGCCAGCCCCTACTTTATGGATTTCCTCAAGACCGACATGCGCATCGTCCAGCTGAAACCCGCTCGCAAAGCGCAATGCCTGGTCAATAATTTCGTGACAGTAAATGAATGTCTGCGGCGAGATCGCTTTCGAGCCAAGAGTATCCCCGACGAACGGAGCGATGCCGCCCTTCGTCAACGTAAACATCAGCGTGTTCATCCAATAGGTTTCAGCGGCAAGCAGGTCCATTCCCCAGCCGGTGCCGCTGCCAGACGTGCCGCAATGTGGAATGCCGTAATGTGCCATCATTTCAGCGCAAGCCAGGCTGACGAGGATACTCTGGGGATCATAAAAATTCATCAGGGTCTTCATATCAAAGTAAACCGGCAGCATACCCAGGAACATCGGGGCGCCTTCTTTGTAGAGCTGACCGATGACCAAGCCGGCAAGCAATTCCGCCAGCAGAACCGCGACG
>JBKPQD010000458.1:0-12969 GCA_046733915.1 Chloroflexota bacterium | reverse complement strand
GGCGAAGAAATATCTTCCCGATGGCTCCGGCGCAATGATGGGATTCGGTGTCCACGGCGGCCGGGAAGCGGGTGCGCGTTTTATCGATCATCTTCAGCTCTTCAGTCATGTGGCAAATTTAGGGGATACAAAATCCATGGCAATCCATCCCGCTAGTACTACTCATTCTCAGCTTACCGAAGCAGAACAACTTGCCGCGGGGGTGAGCCCCGATTTCATCCGCCTGAGCGTTGGTCTCGAAGATATTGAGGATATCCTCTGGGATCTGGATCAGGCCCTAAACGCTTAGATCCTTGGAAGTTATAAACCGCCGGATGCGAATTTCGAATATATGCCACCTATGTAGAAAAGGAGTGGCAAGGAAAAAGCGGATGTCTTGCAAATGACCGAGAGTAAGCTCCATGATCATGCGTCTACCCACGTCACGGTTTACGGTACTGCTGTGGAGCAACCTTACGTTCTGGGGACCCGCCACATTATGATTTCGCCTTTAGCAGCATGGGCAAAATGGCAGAAGCACCTAATTCATCAACTGTGCTGTTGGAAATATTTTTCCCAGATCCGCCTCTTTGCCTTCTCCGGTAAAAAGGACGCTTCATAGGCATAGCGATTACAGAACATGATATCGTGCATGCTCATCCCTAGCACCTCGTGAGCGATCCGATATTCATTATTCAAGTTCGTTTCGAGCACTTCGGGGTCATCGGAATTGATGGTCACTCTGACGCCCTGGTCGAATAATTGCTTAAGCGGGTGCTCTGCAATGGTCCGCACCGAGTTGGTTAAATAGTTGCTCCACGGATTCACTTCCAGCGTGATACCACGCTCCCTGACCAGCTCCACGGCATTCGGATCCTCGATGATGTGGATGCCGTGCCCGATGCGATCCGGGTCAACGGTCTGGATGGTGTCCATCACTGCCGAAGCCGGAGTATTCTCTCCCGAATGGACCGTCACGTTCATCCCGGCGTTCTTCGCCTTCCATACGGGCTTGGAGAAATCGGCGATCGGATATACATCTTCCGCGTCGGCAAGGTCCACGCCAATGATGTGCTCTTTATGACGGATCGCCCAATCGATCGTCTTGACGCACGATTCCGGTCCCCTGCTGCGCGAGGTAATTGCAATATAGCCGATTGCCATATCGAGTTCAGACTCAGCGCGTTCCTTGGCACGCAGCAATCCATCCAGGCATGCATCCCAATCTAAACTATGTCCATGGAATGCCCAATCCGGCGAGAAACGGACTTCGAGGAGGCGAATATTTTGTTGTGCAGAGTCCTCAAATAATTCCCAAGCAATTCGCTCCACCACTTCTGCAGACGTGATGCTGTTTTGAAAAATGGTAAATGCTTCCAGGACCGCGCCCAAATCCTGCATTTGATCGTACACTTTGACATGCTTGTTCAACTCATCGACTTCATAGGAAGGTAAATTCAGTCCGTAGTCTTTTGCGATATCAATAATCGTCTGCGTACGAATACTACCTTCAAGATGAATGTGAATTTCAGTCTTGGGAAGATCGTTGTAACGGGAATCAAAGTTTTTCATGGAAACCTGCTATATTTTTCGGTTTCCCGATTTTACTCTTTCCCTACAGACAATAGTGTGATCGAATCTAGATCGCTAACCCTTTGAACTGGCTCATATACAGGTGATGGAAAAATCCTTTCGCCTCCAGTAATTGCTGGTGCGTGCCCTGTTCTACGATTTCGCCATCTCGGATCACAAGGACGTGATCTGCATCCCGGATGGTGGAGAGACGATGGGCGATCACAAAACTGGTGCGTCCCTTCATCAGGCGCAATAATGCTTTTTGGATTCGTGCTTCGGTGCGGGTGTCTACACTGGATGTGGCTTCGTCGAGGATGAGAATACTTGGGTCGGCGAGGATGGCACGTGCAATCGAGAGTAATTGGCGCTGTCCCTGGCTGAGATTGCTGGCGCGTTCGGAGAGCTTGGTTTGATATCCCTGCGGCAACTGGCGAATGAAGTGATCCGCGTCGGCAAGCTTTGCAGCTTCCATGCATTCTTCATCCGTCGCATCCAGACGACCATAACGAATATTCTCCATGACTGTATCTGCAAACAAGAACGTATCTTGTAAAACAATTCCCAGTTTTTGACGCAAGTCCGCTTTGGACACGTCACGGATATCCAGTCCATCAATCGTAATTTGCCCTGCACTGATTTCATAGAAACGAGTCAACAGATTGATAAGCGTGGTTTTCCCCGCGCCCGTGGGACCGACCAAGGCGATGGTCTGTCCTGCTTTCGCTTCGAGAGTCATATGTTTGATAATCGGCTGATTCGGCAAGTAGCCAAAAGATACATCCGAGAAACGGACGTTTCCTTTCACAGGAATGGGAAGCGGGATGTTTGAAGCATTGTCCACCTCTGCAGGCGTATCAATAATTTCAAAAACCCGCTCAGCACCCGCGAGTGCAGCTTGGATCGAGTTATACATGTTTGCCAATTGACGCAAGGGCTGGATGAAATTTTGAGCATAGGCAATAAACGTCGCGATCATGCCTACCGTAACCAAACTCTGCAACGCAAGATATCCACCGAGCCCAACCAGAACAATCACGAAAAAGTTACCCAGAACATTAGTAAGTGGCATGAGCATCAGGGCATAGGTATTGGCATACACGCCCGCCGCGCAGACTTTTTGATTGCTCGTACGAAAACGCTCGATCGCAGTTTCACTGCGACGAAATGCTTTCACCACGCGTTGCCCACTGATGGACTCTTCCATCACCCCATTGATTTCACCTAGTTCCTTTTGCAGATCGCGAAACCCTTTTCGGGTATAGCGTGCCACAAATTGCGTGAACCAAAACATGATCGGCACAACGAGAAGTGCCGACATCGCCAGCCATGGGCTGAGAATAAACATCGCGATGACAATTCCGACCAATGACAGCACGCTTGCAAACAATGAAACTACATTTTGGGAAACCGCCTGGTTGATGGCATCGATGTCATTGGTGAGACGGCTCATCAACTCGCCGGCTGTATGGCTGTCGAAAAAATGAATCGAGAGTTTTTGCAAATGCTCGAAGAGATCGCGCCGCAAACGGCGCAACGCGTCTTGCGAGATACGCGCCATCAACCAACTGGAGATGGCTTGAAAAGCATTGTCGAAGAAATAGGCAGTGAGCAGCAGCAACGCCAAACGCGATAAACCTGCGATTTGGCGGGTGACGATGTATCGATCGATTGCCCTCCCGATCAGGTAGGGCTCGAGCAATCCCAGCAGAATATAGGCGAGTACAAATACAAGCACAACGATCAGTGTCGCTTTGTACTGGCTGAGATACATGGCCAGGCGCACGAGCGCCCGGCGCGGATTGCTGGCTTTTTCGATCTTGCCCGGACGCATTCCACCGCCGCGTCCCATCGCAGAGCGAATCTCGGAGGTGCGGTCCGGACTTCTGTTGTTCATTCCACCTCCAGTTTCACGCCGCTACCTAACTGCGACTCATAAATTTCCTGATACACCGGGCTGGTTTGCATCAATTCATGATGTGTTCCCTGCGCCACAATGTTTCCATTATCGACCACAGCAATCTTATCTGCGTTTAACACCGTACTGATGCGCTGTGCTACAACGAAGCTGGTGCTATCTTTTAACCAGGATTTCATCGCCGCCTGGATTTTTGTTTCGGTCTCTACATCCACAGAACTTGTACTGTCATCTAGGATCAGAATCTCGGGCTTAAGCAAGAGCGCCCGCGCGATCGCGATCCGCTGCTTTTGTCCACCTGACAGATTTACGCCGCGCTCTTCGATGCGAGTATCGTATCCATTTGGCAAATGCATGATGAAATCGTGTGCCTGCGCGGCCTTCGCTGCTTCTATCACTTCTTCTTGGCTAGCCAGGGGTTTTCCGTAACGGATATTATCTCGGACCGTTCCTGAGAAGAGAATCGTCTCCTGAGGCACCACACCAACTTGCGCAAGTAGATCGCTCTGTCTCACGTCCCGGACGTCCACGCCGTTCCAGGTAATTTTTCCTGCCGCTACATCGTAAAAGCGCGGCACCAGATTTACGATGGAGGATTTGCCCGCGCCCGTCGCGCCGAGAATCGCGACGGTTTGACCGGGCTCGGCAACCAGATCCACACTGTTCAAGACCAGCCCATCCTGAGTCCCGTTAAAGTGGAAGTCCACGTCCTCGAATGCGACCTGTACCCCACGCCCGTCTGGCAGCAATCGTGGTTTCAGCGGATCCTGCACTTCGGGAACCGTATCCAACACCTCGTTGATGCGCTCGGAAGAAGCCATCGCCGCTGCAACGACGTTTGCCATCATGACCATGATTCCTAACGGACCCATAGTGGTTTGAAGATAGTTGATAAATGCCACAATCTTTCCAACTGAGACACCGCCCGTCGCCGATTGAATCCCACCCGCCCAAATGACGATGACCATGCCAATGTTGACAAATACGCTCATGGCAGGAGAAAGAGTCGCCATGAAGCGCATCACCCGGATATTCCGGTCGGCGTAAGCTTCATTCGATTCGGCGAAGCGCCCGGCTTCATGATCAGCGCGAACAAAGGCCTTGACAAGTCGAACGCCTGCGATGTTCTCCTGCAATACAGTATTCAACCGATCCAATTTCTTTTGAACGGTCATAAACAACGGTCCCATGCGTGAGACAAAAAATACAATGACTACGAACGTCGCCAGCAGCACCGGCACGATCATCAAGGCGAGGTGACTATCTGTGACGAACATCAAAATCAGGCTGCCGATCATCAGCAGCGGTGCCCGCGTACCAATTCGCAAGGAGACTTGCACCATACGCTGAAAGGCGGTCGTATCGCTGGACAAACGTACCATGAGCTGGCCCGTGTTGATGTGATCGAGATTGCCAAACGAGAAGGACTGGATCTGGAGGAACAACGCCTCGCGAATATCTCTCGCCACGCTCTCCCCCACTTGGACCGAAAATAAATTATTTGCCAGCGCAAACAAGGTTTGCAACAGGGAAATTAACAGCATGATGATCGTAGTCGTGATCACAATCTGCATATTGCCAGCGTTAATACCTTGATCAATAATGCGCTGAATGAGACGTGGGATCGTCAGATCAATAGCAATGACAGAAATCAAAAAAAACAGCGCCACAAGGCTTCGCCGCCAATAAGGCTTCACAAAATGCAATAGTTTCCGGATGTGGTTCATAGATACTTTAGGTTAATATAGTTTCTTGATCTCTGGCGTTTTCATCAAAACCAGCTGTGAAAGAATTAGCGAACAGACAGCAAACAGCGACATGGCGATCGCCAATCCTAACCTTTGGCTGAGGAAACCAATCAACAGATTTCCAAACGGAGCGAATCCAAAAAAGGTGATGGTGTAAAGCCCCATCACGCGCCCACGAAATCCATCTGCGACGCGGGTCTGCAATAGCGTATTGATGGTTGTAAATTGCATCATAAACCCCAGGCCCAATCCATATGCGAATAAAAGAGAAAGTGGTAACAAAGATGCAAAGGAAAACGCAATGAGGACGAGAGGAAAGGCAATGTTCGTGAGCACGAGCAATTTACCGCGCTTGCCGTGAATGGCATGATGCGTGAGCAGGAACGCACCGGTGACCGCACCCAGACCGGTTGCGGTATTGATCCAGCCGTATCCCGTGGCTCCCTGATGGAGCACTTTCTGCACGAAGGCGGGCAAAATCGTAGCATACGAAATTCCAAAAATACTGAAGACCAGCGAGAGCAAGATCAATGCGGAGATTTCACGATTTCTTGCCGCGTATTGAATGCCACCTGTCAATTGTTCCCACGGGGATCCTGTATGTTGTTGCACACGACGCGATGGCAGGTCCATCAACCATAAGCCGAGGAGCACCGCTAAGAAGGAGATTCCGTTAATCGTGAAGCACCAGGCAGCGCCGACCGCCGCCAGCACGAGCCCGGCAACCGCAGGTCCAATCACGCGAGCACTGTTGAACATCATGGAGTTCAATGCGATGGCATTGGGCAGATCCGGTTTCTCAACCATTTCGGGAACGAAGGCCTGGCGCGCCGGAGCATCAAACGCATTGACAACCCCAAGGAGTGCAGCCAGCCCGATGACATGCCATTCTTTGATGATGTTTGCAAATGTCAATGCAGCCATGATGAACGCTAGCACCATCGCGCTCGATTGGGTCATCATCAGCAACCGGCGGCGAGGCATCCGATCGACGATCACTCCACCCCAGGGTGAGATCAGCAAAACGGGAATGGCAGATGCGAAAGCAACCAAGCCCAAAATCAATTCGGAATGTCCGATCTGATATACCACCCAGCTCTGAGCGATGATCTGCATCCAGGTGCCGATATTTGAAATTAGCTGTCCCCCAAAATAAAGCTTAAAATTGCGATGACGCATCGCAGAAAAAGTTGTAGTTTCTGTCCGGACCGAGAGAGGGGACTCTGCCAGTTCAGTGGATTGTTCCACTGTGGAATTTTCCATACTGCTCATACTCCTAAAATACATATTTCCATTCACATCGTCCGATGATCGATGGCGGAATGATAGTTAATACCATTTCCCAATTCTCCCTTGAGATAGCGATGACTTGCAACGCCGCGATTACTTATTCCAGCATTTTTTTCATGATTTCCATTGCTTTTTTCATGATTTCCAGTTCATCCGAGGTTAAGGCGTGCATGCGTTCCTTCATCCACGTTCGCGTTTCTTTAAATACGGTGTCCAGCAAATTGCTGCCGGCTTCGGTCAATGCCAGCTCGACATAGCGACGATCTTGGGTGCTTTGAATACGCGTTAACAATCCCTTTTTGACGAGGATTTCCACCGCCTGGCTGATCGCAGGTCGGCTAATGTTTTTCGCCGTTGCTAACTCACTCATCGACCCAGGTCCCTTTCGCACGTAACGAAGGACATGAAATTGTTCAACGGTAATATCAAATTTCGCGGTCGCGGTGGTACGGATATACGAACGAACCATCGTCCATAATGGTGGTATGGTTTCCCAAAAAGAGTCCACAGCTTGGTCGCGTAAATGTTCAGATGAAGTCATTATGTATTCCTATGCGATTAACTCACTTAATAGTTAAGTATTGAAACTATTCTAGACCCGCGCTCAGGTTTTGTCAAGCGGTCCCGTAAACGAGTAATAACACAGGTCACATCATCGGAGCGCTCGCCAAAGAAACATTCATGTTAGGTTTCTATCGTTAGTGCGCCATACTTGAACGAAAACTATAACCTTAGACGCTGCGCTCACGGGCGGAGATAACAAAAACTGAACATCTTATCTCTAAGATGTTCAGCTCATATTTATCTTATGGTTTCCAGCTTCTGTCTCAGCAATTCGAGGAAAGTTATCCTTTCGTTGCTACCTGCCCTTTTTCAAGAAGGAGATGGATCTCCGCCGAGGCTTCCGCGAGACTAATTTCTTCAACAATGGCCCATTCCTGGCAAAGAACAGTCTGCATCATCTCCAGGAAGCCTGTAATTGTTCCATACGCCGGCTTGTGTGAAACAAAGGCCGAAAGATCGCGCACTACCTCACACTGCACAGCGATCGTTCCTTGCTTGAGGCGTCCCACTAACTCGGACTGACGAATTCGCCCGTCCTCGGTAAGAGACGACGGTTTGGAAGTCAGGATTTGACGGCATTGCGCAAGATCCCCTTTGTGTGCCAATCTCCGCAAGCCTGAATCAGGCATATCAACGGGCACCCAAACCGTGCTGCCACCCGGGATGGAAATCTCATAATATCTGCGAGTTTCGCCTCGTTCAAACTCACGGTCTTCCAACTTGACGATCTCGCCTACCCCGTATTGCGGATGAACAACTCTTTCACCAATCTCAAATGTTAGATTAGCCACTCTATTAATAGCGACGTTTGTTGCTATTATTGTTTCGGTTATTTCGCTGCTGCGGGCGAAAACCACCACCACCGCCACCGCCGCGTTCTTCGCGCGGGCGGGCAACGCTCACAGCTAATTGCCGCTCATCCAGGGAATAGCCATTGAACATACTGATCGCCTTTTGTACTTCACTCTGCGAGCTCATTTCCACAAAGGCAAATCCCTTGGAGCGCTGGGTGCCAGGTTCCTTGATCAACGCGACCGAGGTGACATTTCCAGCTTGCATGAAGAGTTCGCGCAAGCTTTGTTCCGTGGTCTGATAAGACAAATTCCCAACGTATAACTTTGCTTCCATTCTCGACTCCTGTATATGATTAGCCGCAAGCGCTTAAGCAAAAACCATCAACCCAAATAGAGGGTTGATGGCATCAAAAGCGCTCTCGACCTTTTATAAGATACTCTGATTGTATCATCGAAACGGCGGTTTTCCTTGTTACAGTTGTCGACCGCGAGAGGCTGCTGGTGTATTCATCGATATTTCCCGATCTGCCAGCTCATTTTCCCACCTCTCATCAACCTCCCAGAGGCAACTAGATTGAATTGAACTGGATTTGAATCACCACGGGACAGAGCGACCAATAGTGCTATGCATGTCCTTCGCCTGACGAACAATTGGCGATATGCAGAGCACAGATCCTAATGATGCCTAATGCTCCACCGCGCGATGAGCTTGCTCAATTCACGCAGCCAAAGTACCGAACTGGCGATCAGGACACAGCGCGCCCAGTCACGCAAGCCTAAGCTTACCGTTGAGAAAGCCTGCTGCAAGAACGGTAGATATGTCACTGCCAGTTGCAACACGAGTGATAAAACAATCGCAGCCCATAACCAGTGATTTCTGAATAGCCCATGAAATGCACTTTCCTCATCCGAACGAGCATTAAGCACATTGAACATTTGGAAGAGCATGAGCGTGGTGAACGCCATCGTCTGTGCATAAGCAAGAGTACCGGAGCCATCGATGAGTCCACCCGGCAAGGAAGCATCCAGTACAAAGAGAGTCCCAGCAGCCATCACGAGACCCACGAAGAAGATACCCAACCACATATGATTCGTAATGACGCCCTCCCCGCGTGGGCGCGGAGGTTTTGCCATCTCGTCACGATCGGCTGGGTCAACCCCAAGCGCGAGCGCGGGAGCGCCATCTGTTATAAGGTTGATCCACAACATTTGGGTTGCCAGAAGCGGCAGCGCCACACCGCTGCCATGGGGTGCGGTGAGCTGGATGACATCTGCCAGCAGCACACCAAAGAACATGGTCATCACTTCCCCAATATTTGACGAAAGTAAATAGCGCAGAAACTTGCGAATGTTGGAAAAGATCGCCCGACCCTCCTCCACGGCCGCGACAATGGATGCAAAGTTATCGTCCACCAGGACCATATCCGCGGCTTCTTTCGAAACATCTGTGCCGGTGATACCCATGGCAATACCGATGTCAGCCCTCTTCAAGGCGGGTGCGTCGTTGACACCGTCGCCCGTCATGGCGACAGTTATGCCTTGGCCCTGCAATGCTTTCACAATCCGCAGTTTATGCTCGGGATTGACACGTGCGTAGACAGAGACTTCTTGGACCGTCCGGATGAGATCGTCATCTGACAGCTTCTCCAGCTCAGCGCCAGTGACAGCTAGTCCCTCTTCCGCAATTCCAAGCTCTTTCGCGATCACAGCTGCAGTCTTCGGGTGATCGCCCGTGATCATGATGGGACGTATCCCGGCGCTTTTGGCACGGGCGACTGCATCCTTTGCCTCGTCACGTGGAGGATCGATCATGCCGATTAATCCCAAGAAGTTCAAATCGTGCTCAACGTTTTCTCCAATGTCGTCATGTTCGAACGCATCCTTTGGCAGAGAACGAAAGGCAACCCCAAGTGTCCGCAGAGCTTCCCCCGCCAGCTCTTCATTCATCTTTAGAATCTCTGCACGGCGCTCCGGCGTCAAAGGCACAATCTCTTCCCCCACCAATTCTCCCGAGCAACGCGCCAGCAATACATCGGGGGCGCCTTTGGTGAGTGCAAGGAGACGCTCCTGCCTTTCGGCGTCCGTATGAACGGTGCTCATCAGCTTGCGTTCCGATGAAAAAGGAACCTCGGCAACGCGCGCGAAACGGGAGTTGAGGGCGTCAGCTTCCAGGCCGGCCTTACGCGCTGCCACAATTAATGCGCCTTCGGTTGGGTCGCCTTGCACCATCCATTGCCCGCCGCTTTCCTGCAAGACAGCATTATTTGCGCGATCGGCTGCACTCAAAGCACGCCTTAATTCGGTTTGCAGTGGACCTTCAATCGCGCCTCCATCGTCCTGTTTTACTTCGCCCTCGGGCGCATATCCCGTGCCACTCAAGTGAACGCGCCCACTTGCCGTGACCACACGTCGCACGGTCATTTCATTCTTGGTCAGGGTGCCGGTTTTGTCGGACGCAATCACATTTGCTGAGCCAAGTGTCTCCACCGCGGCGAGGTGGCGCACGATGGCGTTGCGGCGTGCCATCCGTTGCACACCGATGGAGAGGACGCCGGTGACCACCGCGGGCAACCCCTCCGGTACTGCCGCCACTGCGAGAGCCACGCCCAAAATGAGCACGTCAAAGATTGATGAGAATCCGTGAACATCTTCGACCAGGATGATCGTTGCGATCATGACGACTGCAATAATGACCACGATGATGCCCAGCAGTTTGCCCGTCCGGTCCAGTTCCTTTTGAAGGGGTGTTGTCTCGGTCGAAGTTTCCTTCAGCATTCCCGCAATGCGCCCCATCTCGGTCTGCATGCCGGTCTCTGTAACGACTGCCTTTCCCCGCCCATATGTGGCTGCTGTGCCGCTGAAGACCATGTTCGTGCGGTCGCCGATGCCCATCGGTTCCGCAATGGGACGCGTATCCTTGGAGACGGGCAGGCTTTCACCGGTGAGAGCTGCCTCGGCTGTCTGCAGGGCCGTAGATTTGATCAGGCGCGCGTCGGCGGGAATGGTATCGCCTTCCTCCACGAAGATGACGTCACCTGGCACAAGCTCGGTGGCCGGAATGCTTTGCCGCTTGCCGTCACGCAGGACGTTCGCGTGCGCGGCGGACATCTTCCGTAAAGCTGCTACTGCTTGCTCAGCGCGCGATTCCTGAACATAGCCCAGGATGGCATTGAGCAGGACAACGACAAAAATTGCGATCGCTTCATAAGGCAGTGCTGACTCGCGTTCGTACAACCATAACCCGGCCGAGATCAACGTCGCAATGATCAGGAGGATGACAAGCACATCCTGGAACTGCGCCACGAATCGTTTCCAACCGGGGATCGGCTTCTCTACCGTCAACTCATTTTTGCCGTGCCGGTTAAGCCGAGCATGGGCTTCAGGCTCACTCAACCCGCTCTGTGAATTTGTGCCCAGCGAAGCCAGCACTTCGTCAATTGGCTGCTGGTATGGTTTTATTTGCCTGTCTTCGGCTGAAGTCTCACGCATTCCTTTTCCTCGTTGCCATTCAATAAATTGTGTCAATGATTGCTATGGATGCCACCGTATCCAATTATAGATGCGAGAGTATAAAAAGCAAGCAGGATGATCCCGGCATTGGCTTCGCCCGCCTGCAAAATGAGCAAGTTGGATTTCTCTCGTATCGCTAAAATATTTCAGGATATTTGGCATACCTAAGTTGTTCAATGATATAGTATCGTCTACATTTATGCAGGCGCATTAAAGAATAAGAAGGGATGAGGAAGATGAACGCGAAAGGTTTTCCACAGTTCAGTTTGGATGGTCAAGTAGCCTTAGTAACCGGTGCGGCGCGCGGTATTGGCTATGCGTGTACCTTGGCTTTGGCGAATGCCGGTGCAGATGTCGTGCTCGGCTTACACGATGTACAAACAGGGGCGGAGTTAGAACAGGAAATTACAGCAATGGGACGAAGGGCATTGCGTCTACAGATGGACGTGACTCACCTAAATGAAATTCAGCAAGCGGTGGACAGCGCGGTAAAACATTTCGGTCGTGTGGACATTTTGGTGAATAACGCCGGTCTGGGGCCAAGTAATCTTGCAGAGAATGTGCGCGAGGAGGATTTCGATTTAACCCTGGCGGTGAATTTGAAAGGCACATTCTTTGTAAGCCAGGCAGTGGGACGCGTGATGATCGAACAGCACCATGGCAGGATCATCAATCTCAGTTCCCAGGCAGGTTTCGTTGCCCTTCCAACGGAATCTGTATATTGTATGACCAAAGCTGCGATCTCGCATTTGACGAAATGTCTTGCCGTAGAGTGGGGACGGTATAACATAACTGTTAATGCGGTCGCACCGACATTTATAAACACGCCCGGGACGGTGGATGCTCTCGCGGATGATACATTTCGTGCCGATGTTTTATCACGCATCGCTTTGGGGCGTATTGGGGAGCCAATGGATGTAGCCGGTGCGGTTGTGTTCCTCGCTTCTCCGGCGGCATCCCTGATCACGGGTGACACCCTGCTCATCGATGGCGGATGGACAGCGCGCTGATAGAGAAGAGTGTCCCAAATGGAAGACTAAATGGTTTCGGTAGAAGGTGGAGTAGTAACGGCCGTTCTCAGTCCTTAGCTAATTTAACGTGGCAGTCGATTCCTGCCTTGCTTCCACTTTGGCCAAAAAATCCGCCAGGATCTGCAAATATTTTTCAGTGTCTTCGAGGTGGGGTGTATGCGAACACCCTTCGAGGATGACCCAATCGGAATCCTGAATTCCTTCGTGTAAAATCTGATTGATGACCGGCGTTGATTCATCATGCTCACCCGAGATGATCAGCGTCGGACAATGAATTTCTCCCAGCCGGCGCTCGATATTCCAATTTTGGAGTGTTCCGGTGCAGTAAAATTCACTCGGTCCCCACATGGTGTTATAGACTTCAGGGTTTTGCGCAAGTTTATCCAGAGTGCTCTGGAGGCAATCTGGCCATGGACGGAGGCGGCAAAGGTGGCGGCGATAATAAACCGCGGTCGCGGCAACATAATGGGGATCCTATGTTGTACCCGCATCCTCATGCCTTTTCAACGTCAGCTGGACATCCTGGGGGAGATGTGCCCGTAGCCGATTCGCTTCGACAATCC
>JBKPQD010000457.1:0-7495 GCA_046733915.1 Chloroflexota bacterium | reverse complement strand
GGGCTTGATCCTCGATGGAACGCAGGACACCACCCAATCGGGCGATCAGATCGCCTTCTCGCAATGGGAAGCGATGAATATGGTTCTGGAAGAAGTATTCAAAGCCTGTGACGCAGACCGTGAATGTTCCTCTGAAATGGGCATCGGTGCGCAAGCTGCCTATGACGAGCTGGCGCAGAAACTTGCCGATGCTCCGCTCACATATGACTATCCGCTTTCGAATGGAAAGAAGATTAAACAGACATTCACCGAGCACATGTTGGATTACACGGTCTCGTATCAGCTGTATGGTCTCGATAGTCGTAGAGAATTGATGCGCGCCCTGGCCGCTGCTCACAAGGGAGATATGACTCCCATGACGAACCTTTTCTACAATGTTTCCAACATCGATCCGGAAACCGGTGACTATGTGGGCGATGCCAGCTTCTCTGACACAATGTATTACATTGTCTGGTGCGGCGATGACGCCTACTACAGCGGCACATCTGAGGAAAGAAGTGCCAAGCTCTTCGAGGAGGGCCAGAAACTCAACGGCCTCGTGCCACGCCTGGATCTCGATGTGTTTCCGCTCGGGCTGACCTGCGCCTACTGGCCACAGGCGCCCACTACTCCGGCACATCTGGAACCACTCAAAGCACCGGGCGTGCCGACCTTTGTGCTCAACGCAACTCTGGACCCTGCTACGCCCTTTCATGAAGGGAAGAGTGTCTTTGAACATCTCGATAACGGTTACCACCTGTATGTGAATGGTGGCGTGCATGGCATCTATGGCTGGGGCCACAGCTGTCCTGATCAATATGTGGAAGATTTTCTTGTCGAGGGGACCCTGCCGAATCAGCGTGAGATCGTCTGCGATTGGGGAAATGCGGTGATGGGCCAGTAACCAGTTCTGTAATCTGATTCCAATCCCGCAGGCGAAACGTGCACTCTTATAATTCTGCGGACGGAAAAGGAGCATCGTATATGACAAGCAGACGAACCATTGGATATATTCAAAACGAATGGACATGTCCGAATTGCGGCACGCGCAACAAGGGCGGGATGAAAACCTGTGAGAACTGCGGCGCGCCTCAGCCGGAGAACGTACAATTCGAGCTTCCCTCCGAACAAACGTTTGTGACCGATGAAGAACAGATCAAAGCTGCCCAGGCTGGCGCCGACATCCACTGTCCGTTCTGCGGCACGCGCAACCCGGCTACAGCAAAGACCTGCTCGCAATGCGGCGGCGACCTGACGGAAGGCAAAGCGCGCCAGGCCGGTCGCATCATGCAAGCGCCCGCCGCACCGCCAAGAGTGATTAAATGCGCTAATTGCGGAGTCGAAAACCCGAGCAGTAATACCGTCTGCTCGAACTGCGGGTCGCCACTACCGCAAGTTGCTCCCGTCCAAGCTATAGCTCCCAATGCTGTGCCGTCCATACCCTTCGTGAAGAACATTGGAAAGCTGAAGAAACCCAACGGGACCGTGATCGGGGCGATTCTGGCTGCCCTGGCTTTGTGCTGTATTGCCATCGGAGCCGTTTTCTTTCTTCCCACCAAATCCGTCCAGGCGACCGTGGCCGATGTGCACTGGGAGACTTCCGTGCCTGTGCAGGAGGTCCGCGCCGTGGACTACAACAACGAGCCCGGCAGTCCTCCCTCCGGTGCCTATGATGTCTCCTGTCGCGATGATAGCCACGACGTGTGCCAGCAAAAGACGGTGGACAAGGGCAACGGTTACTCCGAAGTGGTGGAGGAATGCCACACCGAAACCGAGCAATACTGCTCGTACACGGTAGATGAGTGGACCACGATCCAAACCTATACCACGGAGGGCAATGATCTGCGGCCCATTTATGAAAGTCCCAGCATCGCCAGCGGTCAACGACTGGGGAATGAATCTGAGCAGCTCACGGTGACATTCATCACTGCAGACGGTGAGCAAAAAACATACTCACCGAGCTCGGTCTCCGAATTCCAGCAGTTTGATGTGGGCAGCACGTGGACGTTGAAGATGAATACCCTGGGCAGCATTCGAAGCGTCAGCCCGTAAATTCTCGAGCGGATAGTTTTACTATCCGCTCTTGTATTGAAAGGAAGATCGGGAATGAAGAACGATCAGGATATCGGTGAAGAATTCGTCCGGCTCGCTCTGGCGATCGACCAGCATGCCCCGGGATATGTGGATGCCTATATCGGACCCGAAGAATGGAAAGTTCAAGCAAACGAACGCGGGAAGGTATTGCTTTCGGACTTGCGCAATCAAATTAATGCGCTTGCTACACAGATTTCAAACACAACTGACATTGACGTCCAGCGCAAGGATTATCTTGCACGCCATCTCACGGCGATGCAGATGACACTGCGCCTTCTTTCCGGAGAGAAAGTTTCTCTGGCAGACGAGGTGCAGGCGCTCTACGATATACAGCCCACCTGGAAGGATGAGTCAAACTTTGAGGAAGCGCACCGTCTCCTGGACCAACTTCTCCCTGCCGGAGATTCCCTGCGGGAACGAATGATGAAATGGAATCAATCGCTCGAAATCTCCATGGAGAAGGTGAAGGAACTGCTTCCCACCGTAATCAATAAACTGCGTGCGCTGACAAATAAAAAGTTTGATTTGCCCAGTGGAGAAGACTTCCATGTTGAATTTGTCTCGGACCAGCCTTGGCGGGCTTACAACTGGTATCTGGGCAACTCAAAATCTCGAATTGAGATTAACACGGACCTTCCGCTACGAATATTCGGCCTGCCAGCTTTGATCGCCCACGAAGCGTATCCAGGCCATCACACGGACCTTTGTATGAAGGAGCAAAAACTCGTCAAGGGCTTGAGGTATTACGAGTTTACAGTCCTCCTGCTCAACGCTCCCTCTGCCGTCATGGCGGAAGGAATTGCGACAACGGCACGCAACACGATCCTTACCGACGAAGAGTTCGAGGAATGGCTCCGCCAGGAGTTGCTGCCCCTGGCGGGGATGCCGCATATGGACACCAAACGTATCCTTGCCATCCTCCATGCTAGAGAAAAGCTTAATGGAATCAGCGGAAATGCGGCATTTATGTTGCATGACCAAAACAAAGGTGAGGAAGAAATTTCTCAATACCTGCAAAGATATAGTATCTCCACCGAAAAGGAGGCAAGACATACTATTCGGTTCATTTCCAGGCCGCTGGACCGCTCCTATATTTTCACCTATGATGCGGGATATGACTTGTTAGAAGAGCTGTTTCAGCATGGGGACCGAGTGCATTACGCCAGGCGGCTCATGACGGAGCCCGTTACACCTAGCCTCGTCAGACAGTGGATTGCTGCCTCTGTTCGATCCTCACAACATGAATAAATCGGTGGTAGTCGTTGGCGGCGGACCGGCAGGCTTGATGGCAGCAGAAGTCGTCAGCGCACGCGGCGTACAGGTGGACGTGTACGATGCGATGCCTTCACTGGGAAGAAAATTCTTGATGGCTGGCAGGGGAGGGTTGAACCTGACGCATTCCTCACCGTTTGCGGAATTCGTCTCCCGCTATGGGAACCGCCATCCACAGATCGAGCCGCTGCTCAAAACGTTCGGACCGAAAGACATACGCCGCTGGGCAAACGAATTAGGGATCGAAACGTTTATCGGAACTTCCAATCGGGTCTTTCCGGTGGGAATGAAAGCCAGTCCATTATTGCGAGCATGGCTTAAGCGACTCAGCGACAACGGGGTGAGCTTTCACCCACGTCACAAATGGACAGGTTTCCTGAATTCAGCTCCAGCCGCCGTCCGTCGCGAAGCATCCCCACGGGACGGCGAGGAGAACACCGCCTTGAGGGAGCTAAAGTTTGAGTCACCCGATGGCGAGGAGATGGTCAAAGCCGATGCTGTCGTGCTCGCCCTCGGTGGAGGGAGTTGGTCCCGGCTTGGCTCAGACGGTGCCTGGGTTCCGTGGCTGAGACAAGTCGGTGCGGAGGTCGCGCCGCTGCGTCCCGCCAATGCTGGCTTTGAAGTGGCATGGAGCGAACATTTTCGTGAGCGATACGAAGGATATCCGATCAAATCGGTCGTCCTGTCATTTCGGTCCTTTCGCCAGCAGGGAGAATTTATCATCACCAAGGAAGGTGTGGAAGGTAGCTTGATTTATGCCGCCAGCACCTTACTGCGTGAGGAGATCGAGTCAAAGGGCCGGGCAGTGATCACTCTGGATCTGTTGCCACAAAGAACGGACGAGTGGGTTCTGGAGAAATTATCAAAGCAGCGCGGTTCGCGCAGCTTGGCAAGTCATTTGGAAAAGACCGTGAATCTAAGGGGCGTAAAGGCCGGGTTGCTCCGTGAATTTGCATCCAGGGAGGTTCTGATGAATATGGAACGCCTTGCCCACTTTATCAAAAACATGCCCATCGTTCTGAATGCGATCCGTCCAATCGACGAAGCCATCAGCAGCGCGGGCGGAGTCAAATTCGAATCGCTCGATGAACACTTGATGTTGCAGCGTATGCCGGGCGTTTTTTGTGCTGGGGAAATGCTCGATTGGGAAGCGCCAACCGGTGGCTATTTACTGACAGCCTGCTTCGCCAGCGGATACGTAGCCGGACACGGCGTGTTGAAATGGTTAGGTATGTAAGGACACCACAAAAGAGATCGAGAACTACAAGATCGGGCCAACACCGGTCTTTTCTTTTGCCCATTCGCATTCACGGAGTACCGTCAGAAAGCGATCATGAACTTGCTGCCTTGGGAAACATCCATGCCAGGACGCTCTGAATCATCTTGTCCCAATAGGACCAATCATGTTCGCCGGGTCCTTCTTCATAGGTCAGATCGAGGGGAAGCTTGCGGATTGCCTCGCGAAAGCGGACGTTCTCCTCGTAAAGAAAATCTTCCGTGCCACAGGCTTGATACAGCCGAGGCTTGACTGTTGCGTGGGCAGCTGATTCGGCAAGGGCGAACAGGTCATGCTTGCTACCGGCAACTTGATCGAGATCGCCAAAGATGTCGCGGAGCATCTCCAGTCTTCGTTCGTCGTTACGAGGGTTATCCAGCCGGACCATATTGACAACGTCGAGTCCTCCCGAAAGACTCGCCGCGGCGGCATACCGTTCCGGATGAGTGAGCGCCAGCTTGAACGCGCCATAGCCGCCCATCGATAAGCCGGCGACGAAATTATCTTTGCGGTCCGGCGATAAGGAGAACAGGTCACGTACTAATGTTGGCACTTCCTCACTGATGAACTGCCAGTAGTTCCCACCATGAGCCATATCGGTATAAAAACTTAAGTGGACAGCCGGCATCACCACTACAAGGTTCAACCCTTCCGCATAGCGCTCGATGGACGTCTGCCGCAGCCAGGCGGTCTCATCGTCCGTGCGGCCATGCAGAAGATACAAGGTACGATACGCCGGTTTGCGTCCGCTCTTGATCTCAGCCTGCGTGCGCTGGGGCATGAGGACAAGCACAGTGCCGCCCATCTCCAGCGTTTCAGAAAAGAAGTGGATTTCGTTGAGGATCATGTTGGCTCCATAAATTTACGTCATTGCGCCGAGTCTCATCGAGAGGATGATATTTGAGATAGCCCAGATAGTATTTTCAAGACAGACAGATTAAGATAAACTTTTGCCCAAGCTATTGTTCCAGTTTATCCTATAAGCGAGGCACGCAATGACCGACGTGGTATTGCTCCAAATTATCAGCTACATTTTCTGGTTCGGTGTAGCATTATTGGTGATAGCTGTTTTTCGCAAAGAGATCAAATCGCTCCTGGGGTCTCTGAACAGTTTCAATGTGGCCGGGGCGCACTTCGAGCTCCATGACGATAAAGCTACGATTGAATCCTATGCAATGTTGAGCGAGATCTTTGTCGAGCTGCTGTCGAGTCTCGAGGCAACGGAAAAGTTATATCCGATGATCACCGATCGAAATGCACATCGGCTGGCAAAGTTCACATTGCAATATGCTGCAGAGGTACCTCAAAACGAGCAGGATATGCAATTGCTGAAAGGTGTCGGAAATATTCTTAGCCGCAAAGGCCTTTTCCTGGATGCCATCCAGATCTACGATGCGCTGCTGAAGAAGAGTCCCAACGACCTGGATGTTCTCAATCTTAAAGGTCTGGCATTGTTGAATACCGGCATGCCGAAGGAGATCGAACGGGCAAGGAAAATCTATAATCAGTTGGTGGCGATGTATCCCAGGGTGGATCTGATCTGGTTCAATCGCTCACTGACCCAGTCGCTCCTGGCTCAATATGAGGCTGCCGTTGCAGATCTCGAAAAAGCAATCGAGTTTGAATACTGGCGGGTGAATGACCGGATGTTGTACGACCCCTGTTTGCAGCCTCTCCAGAAGGCAAAACCGAAGGAATATGAACGTTTGGCAAACAAAATACAAGACTTGGTAAAGAGATCCCGGCTGGAGGGTTAAGCAAAATCGCCGCAATTTTCGGTACCATCAACGATTAATCCAGCGCCCCAACGATCTTCTGTACCTCTTCCAAAATCTCCGCGCTCTGTACCAGCTGTTTCATCGCATTGTGATCGTTGTACAACGGACGATCGACATCCAGGTGCTTTACATACCTGCGGATAACTTCCTGTGCGCACTTCGTCCCCTTGCCGGGATGGAATTCGCGGAAGTCGAGCGCCTGGGCGGCTGCCATGAACTCGATGCCCAGAACGCCATAGGCGTTGTCGAGGATCTGTCCGTTCTTGAGGGCGGTGTTCATGCCCATCGAGACGAAGTCCTCCTGGTCCGCGGCGGCTGGTATGGATTGAATGCTCGCAGGCACAGAGAGAATCTTTTGCTCCACGATCAGATGGTCGGCGGTGTATTGGCTGAGCATCATCCCGGAGTAGAACCCGGGCTCGTGGGCGAGGAAGTCCGGCAACCCCTGGGAGAGAGCCGGGTTCGTCAACCGGTTCATGCGACGCTCGGCAAGCACACACACCATCGTGATCGCCGTGCCCGCCATATCCATCGGCAGCGAAACCGGGGTTCCCTGAAAGTTCGCGCCGGTCAGCGTCAGCTTCAGCTCAGGGACGAAGATCGGGTTATCGCCCACCCCGTTGAGTTCGATCTCGACCTGTGAGCGTGCATAGGCGATCGCATCTCGCGCCGCGCCGATGACCTGCGGCGTGGAGCGCATCGAATAGGCATCCTGCACCTTGGTCTTCATTTTGCCGGTGGTCAGGTCCGAGCCCTCGATGACTTTAGAAATGTTTCTGGCGGATGTGACCGCGCCCTGGAAGCCGCGCAGCTCGTGCAGCGTGGTGTTATACGGCTTGAGATTTCCAAGCAGCGCCTCGATCGACATCGCCGCGGCGATCTCTGCCTGTTTGAGAAAGCGCTCCATATCGTAAATCTGAAGGGCGGACATGGCAGTCAGCAAATTGGACCCATTGATCGCCGCCAGACCGTCACGCGCCTGCAAGCCTGGGACCGGGATGCCCGCCTGCGCCATCGCCAGGCGGCCAGGCAGGCGCTCCATGCCTGCCCCGTTACCGGAGTCAAAAAACGCCTCCCCTTCGCCCATCAGCAGCAG
>JBKPQD010000456.1:0-3533 GCA_046733915.1 Chloroflexota bacterium | reverse complement strand
CTGTAGTGAATCCCGGTCCATTCCTGGTTTACATTCATGGTGACCCATGTCCGGACAATGTTTTTGATAATGATCCAGACCTGCGCTTGATCGACTTCGAATTTGGTTATTTTGGACATGCTCTGATCGATGCCAGCTATGCACGCATGCTGTTTCCAACATGCTGGTGTGCGAATCGTTTACCACAATCCGTAGTGGAGAAGATGGAAAGTCGATATAGAACGGAGTTCGTCAAGGGATGTCCGGAGGCCAAAGAAAACAGCACTTGGGAACATGCACTTCTCACCATTTGCGGCTACTGGCTCTTGAATACATTGGCATGGCATCTTGAACCCGCTTTAAAGGAAGATCGAAACTGGGGAATTGCGGGCGTCCGTCAGCGGATCTTGGCACGTTTGGAAGCATTCGCAGACACCGCCGAAGAATTTGGTGGGTTCCCAGCTGTCCATGAAACCGCAGGTCATTTGCGAGACAATCTGAGCAAACGTTGGCCCGAAATACAGCCACTTCCGCTGTATCCGGCTTTTCAAGGCGTGTAAATTATTTCGCAAGAGCAACCTAACACAGCGGCCGGAAGGAGCATCGGGATAATGCACTCCAGCAACCCCGGCAACAAGCAGCCGGGGCAAACGGCACCGGCGCAGGCGCGAGCCGCGGGGCTGCCAAGCAAGTATCATAGAGGAAAAATGAAAAAATTATGTTCCCTAATTTCTATAACTGCCCTTGCCCTATCCGCCTCATGTAATGTTTTTCGGAATGCCACCTCAAACACACCAATCCCAGCCCCTGGATTAATTAAAGGAGTCCTCTGGCATGAAATATGTAAATATTCAGGTGGGGAAGGTGGGCAATCCCTGGTGCTTCGCGAGGGATGTGTACAATGGGGGACGTCCGGGGACCAATTCGGGCCAAATCAATTGAAAGACGATTTCGAGACGGGCTGGGAAGGCGTTACTCTCCGTCTTGGAACCGGGACATGTCCATCAACTGAATTGGCGACAGCGACCACAAATGCTGCCGGAGAATATCGGTTTGAAGGTTTGAGTGCAGGCACGTATTGTGTTTCATACAATATTCTTGCTGATGGTAATGACGCAATCCTGCTTCCAGGTGAACCTACTTTCCCTACCAGAGGAGCGGAAGGCTCATTTGTTACCGTTAATTTATTGGCTGGAGAAGAAAAGATAGTGGATTTCGGTTATGCATGGCAATTCTATAATTAAGGGTACAGGCTAACAAGGCGTCCCGAAAGAGCATCGGGATAATGCATCCCGGCCACCAACAGCGCTGGAGTAGGCGCAAGCCGTTGGACAGATATAAATATTACAGGAGGCAGTCATGAGCATGAAAGTTATTCTATTCGGTACAATCGCGTGGGCGATTGGTTTTGTAGTTTCCGCTATTGTCCTGAAGGGGAATCCCATCGGCGATTGGATCGAGGGTGCGCTTCTGGTCGGTTGGATTGTGTTCATATCGTTATCAAACTGGCCAGGCACAAAGTTTCGGAAGAGCGAATCAACTAAATGATGATGACGCTCTGAGACACAGCTTTGCCCAAAGAGTCATCATTAAACGCATGCAATAAGCATGTTGGATTTGACGTGTTTTCATGCAGTTTCTATGCTGATTGATTTTATTAAAGCCGCAGACGGCATGATCCTACCTCGTTAGGTGGCGACAATCGGGATAAGGCACCCCGGCGACCAGCCGGGACAGGCACAAGCGGTTAGGTGGGTTTGTGAGGGCAGTCCGGCGCATAGAAATCGATTGGAATGACGGGGCGATGCCGAACATGAAAAAGACAACGGCACAGCTGTGCATGAGGTATGTGGCGGATGACGCGGTGCGATTGGCCCCTTACGGATCGCGTTGTATCTTCTGACGTTCCTGATGCCAGAGCTGTGCAAATCGCTCAAAGACATCGGCAATGATTTCCAGCTCACTTTCTGAGTAACTTGAAATCAATTCGTCCTGTGCCTTTCTTGCCGACTCAAACCATGCGGCGACTTTTTGGGCGCTCGATTTTGTGGGAGTAATCAAACTTCCGCGGCGATCGTCGAGGTTGGGTCTTCGCTCAATTAAGCCTGCCGTTTCGAGCCTGTCCAGCATGGCGGTTGTTGCACCCGAAGTGAGACCTGTCTGCCTGGCAAGCTCAGAGGGTGTGGCAACGCCTTTTAGAAATAGAAGCCGAAGGCATTCCATATCGGTCGTATTCAGACCTGCCCATTCATTCATGGCGCTGCGGAACTGCGTCAGATTAACACCATAATCCCGGACTGCCAGCAGGGCTCGTTTCTTGAGTTCTGTCTTTGTCGATTTGGCCATAGATTTGTACCCTTGACATTATCTTTATTATAAAGTATCTTTATTATATAACTAATTTTACTGGGACGCAAGGCTTCAAAAGAACCTACAGTCAGAAAAGGAGATTTATATGAGCACCAAGACAGATACCAAAAAATCCACCAAGAAACCCAGTGACGGATTCTCGGCGGAAGAAAAAGCCGCGATGAAGGCGCGCATCCAGGAGATGAAAGCGGAAGCACGCGCAAGCAAGAACAGAGAAGAAGGGGAAAAGGCTGTGATTGAGGCAATTGCTCAGATGCCAGAACCTGATCGCTCGATCGCGAAGCGACTGCACGAGATCATCGTCAGCGCCGCGCCGGAACTCATGCCAAAAACCTGGTATGGGATGCCCGCCTATGCCAATCCGGACGGCAAGATTATCTGTTTCTTTCAAGCCGCGAGCAAGTTTGGCGTGCGGTATGGCACATTCGGATTCCAGCCCGACGCGAGCCTGGACGAGGGTAACATGTGGGCGACAGGCTTTGCCCTGCAGAAGCTGACTTCCGCCGAAGAGCAAAAGATCAAGGCACTGGTGAAGAAAGCCGTAAGCTAAGACCTTGCCAGAAGCATACGAACCCCAATCGTGACCCACTTGCCGGTATCGCGAGCTGGTGGGCGCGTGGCTGCCATGCTTCACATACGATCGAAAAGCTCGTAACCCTTCCAAAAGCATTCTTTGCATTCGAGCCTGCTACAATCCTTTGCGATTTGAAAGAGAAAGGAAAATGCAGATATGTTACGTTGTGTGCCATTTCTTCTGTTTGACGGTAATTGTGCGGAAGCAATGACCTTCTATCACAGCTGCATCGGTGGAGAACTTACTCTTACAAAGCTTGCGGATACTCCGATGAAGGCTCAGTTTCCACCAGAAAAACATGATCGAATTATCAACGCTCAATTGAAAAGTGGGGCGATTGAGATTTCCGCAACAGATTGGATGGCTTCGCCCGCCTTTGCGCCAAAACAAGGCAATACGTTTGCGATATTTGTGATCGGTGGAACCTATGAGGAGCTGAAAACAGTTTTTGACAAACTCAAAGATGGCGCGGAACAAGAAAGACTTCAAGAGCTGCATGCCGTGCCGTTTGGGACCTATGGACAGTTCTACGATCGGTTCGGGGTTCAATGGATCTTCAAAGGAGATGCGAAAGAATAGGCGCATCAACGAAAGGGAAGTCGTGACCCGC
>JBKPQD010000455.1:0-5086 GCA_046733915.1 Chloroflexota bacterium | reverse complement strand
CTCAGGAACCTGTTTTATTTAAATTTATTGCCTTTGCGCGACATCTGCAATCAAGCGGTAGCGGATAAATCTCTCACCACCGACCTGCACTTCTCCATCCGGTTGGAAGCCCAGGCGCAAAATTCCCTTGACGCGAGTCTTTGTGGGTGGGAAGAGGATCGTGACCGATTTCAACCCCATTTCGCCAAAGGCGCGCCGGATGATTTCATCGTAGATCATCTTCCCGGAGCCCCAGTAGTCGGGGTGCAGGACTAAACCAAGGTCTGCCTCGCCTTCTTCAGGCTGCAAGCCACCCCAACCAGCGAACTTGCCGCCAATGAGGAATGCCCACGGACCGTATCCATGCTCCTCCCACATTTTCTCTTTCCCCCGGATCCAGTCTCTACAGGCTACTTCATCGAAATTGCTGCTGCTCAATGGCATTTGCCGCATCACCATGGGATTCGTGTTTAGCGCGATATATTCCGAGCAGTCAATTTCACTCAGGCGTTTGAATTCCGGATTCATACACTTCCTATCACTTGCAGAGTGTCTACCTGCGCCTGCGGAGCGAATACTAGGATGTAGTCACGAATATCTTGCAGATGTGCTTGTACTCTCTGCTCATCGATTCCCGCCGGCGCATAGACGGTAAACACCACGTTGTGGGTATTGGCTGTGATCTGTGTCCGCTGGTCGGGACCGTAGATGATGCTGGAAATCACTCCACTTTGATCGCGGATGAACATATCGCCTGCCTTGAGCACCTGTTCCTCGCCGCGCATCAAGGTGTATCGTTCCTCTCCTTTGGAGACGTCCAATTCGAGAGGCAGATGAAGTGTATCCAGATCATGACCGGCGGTCAGCAGCAAATTCTTCACCTCAGCCATGAACATCGCTTCGACCAAGGATGACACACTCGGAATTGACTTGCCCTTCCACACAATGGATTCCAGTTGAAGCTGAACATGATACGTCTTCTTGAAGCGCCGGTAATAGTTGTTATAGACCTGCAAAATGGGATGGCTCGACAGCCCAGCGCGATCCTGACCGGAGAGTTGCGCACGCAATTCTTCTTCGAGCTCCGCTTTGCGCTTCTCCAGTTCGGGATGCGGCGTAGAGTTTGTAACACCGCGCATTACCAATAGCCCCATATGCGCGCCGCGAAAAGCGGATTTCCAGGCAGTTGTCAGTGCAAACATGGGAATTGTCCTTCCTCAAAATTATACTTCCCTGTTATCTGGCTATGCACCTCCCCCTTCGTCCAGTTGCAAAAATCGGCATCTCGACGTATAGTCAGCCTACCCGTTGGCACGTTCTCGCAATTTCCCACGTTCAACTCCTTTGGTTTCTGAACTTACGAATTACGATTTAGGAGAAATATATGTGGCATGGTGGTGGTTGGTTTATGTACATGCGCTCGGGGGATGAAAAGCCCAAGGTCACGCGTGATTTATTGTTACGTGTTCTCTCGTACGCACGCGGGTATTGGTGGCATATCGGCGGCATGCTCGTGACCATTTTGTTGACAACAGGCTTGTCCCTGTTGACGCCGTTGATCTTCCGCAACATGATCGACAAGGTGATTCCCGCCAAGGATACGCATCGCCTGATCTGGCTGGGTGTGGCGCTCTTGCTCATTCCGGCGGTCTCAGGATTCATCAACGTGATTCAGCGCCGTTTGAATGCAACAGTGGGTGAGGGCGTGATCTATGATCTGCGTTCGTCACTGTTTGCGCGGCTGCAGCGCATGTCCCTGCGCTTTTTTACGAACACCAAGGTTGGCGAGTTGATGTCCCGCCTCAACAATGACGTGGTTGGCGCGCAAAATGCCATCAGCAATACGATTGTCAACATTGTGACCAACCTGATCGAGGCGATTGCGCTGTTCATCGTGATGTTTACGCTCGAGTGGCGGCTGACCCTTGTCAGCGTGATGATCCTTCCGCTGTTCATTATCGCCGCCCAAAAGCTGGGAAGGGTGCTGCGCGATATTGCCCGTCAGGCGATGGAGAATAACGCCCAGATGAACGCTCACATGAACGAGACTCTTAACATCGGCGGTGCTCTGCTCGTCAAATTGTTTGGTCGCTCGCGTGAAGAGGAGAAACGGTTCCGTGACCGCGCTGCCAATGTACGTGATATCGGCATCCGGCGCGCCGTGGTCGGCTCGACGTTTTTTGTCATTTTCGGATTGGTCAGCGCGATCGGCACGGCGCTGGTTTATGGTCTGGGTGGCTACTTTGTCATCACGGATGTCTTTACCGTTGGAACTATCGTTGCGTTCGGCTCTTATCTTGGTCAGCTCTATAGCGCGCTGCAGGGACTGGCAGGTGCGCCGGTGGAGTTTTCCACCTCCATGGTCAGCTTTGAGCGCGTGTTCGAAGTCATTGACCTACCCGAGGACATTGCGGAAAAGGATCATGCTATCGATCTGCACGACGTGAAGGGCGAGCTCCAATTCGACAACGTTTCCTTCAATTACCACGTCGACGAATCAAAATTGCTCAAGGATGTAAAACGCTATGGCAGCATGGACAACGTCAAGGCGGTCATGTCGTTGGCGGATAAAGTGGACAAAGACGGTGACCAGAAAACGGTGGAGAGTCCCCGCTCCGCGGCCAACACTCTGAGAAGCAATGGCTCTGACACAGCTGAGGCAGACGCCACCTCGCAAGCGCGCGCCGTAGCCCTCGAAGATGTCTCCTTTATTGCTCGCCCGGGACAGTTGGTCGCGCTGGTCGGCCCTTCGGGCGCGGGCAAAACGACGATGACCTACCTCATTCCCAGATTGTATGACCCGACGAGTGGTGTTATCCGCATCGACGGGCACAACCTGCGCGACGTGACACTCGAGTCGCTCTCGGCGGCAATCGGCATGGTGACGCAGGAGACCTATCTCTTCCATGATACGATCCGCACGAATTTAATATATGCCAAGACGGATGCAACGCAGGAGGAAATTGAATCGGCTGCACGCGCCGCCAACATCCATCAATTTATCATGGACCTGCCTGATGGGTACGACACGATTGTCGGTGAGCGTGGCTATCGGTTGAGCGGCGGCGAAAAACAGCGCATTGCCCTGGCAAGAGTGATTCTCAAAAACCCACGTATCCTCGTGCTCGATGAAGCGACCAGTCACCTCGACAGCGAATCGGAAGCCCTGATTCAGGATGCCTTGAAACGCGTGATGGCGGGACGAACGAGCATCGTGATCGCACATCGCCTTTCCACCATTCTGGCTGCAGATCTCATTTTGGTGATGGATCGCGGCAGAATTGTCGAGCGCGGTACGCACGAAGAGTTGATTGCCTTAGGTGGGTTATACAGTCAATTATATGAAACGCAATTTCGAGGAGAACGCGTTTAATCCATCCCCGCCTCACGATTCGAAATACAGTGTTTAGATAATTATTCCAAATTTTCATCCATGATTGCTTATACAGGCAATAGGCTGGGCGTTTACTTCCCTTGACAAACTTACTAACTAGTAAGTAAAATCAGATCACTATGGTTAGAAATTCCAATACCAAGCGATCAATTATGGATCTGGCAGAAGCTTTCTTGCAGGAGAAGGGCTTCAACGGTTTCAGCTATGCCCACATTGCCAAAGAACTGGATGTCAAAAATGCAGCCATCCATTATCATTTTCCCTCCAAAGAAGCGCTCGTCTCGGAGGTCATTCAACGCTACCGCGATCGCTTCAAATTGTGGATCAATAACTCGCGGGTCAAGGACCGGTCCCCACAGGAAAAATTAGATTGGTTCTTTAGCATCTACACCAACACTCGAGCCGATAACGGCAAAGTTTGCCTGGCAGGCTCGTTGGAAACGGAGTTCAATTCCTTGCCTGATTCCGTGCGCGAGCAAACCCAGGCATTGACCCGCGAACTCCTCACCTGGCTTCAGGCGACGTTAGAGGAAGGCAGGGAAACGGGTATCTTTCACTTCAGCGGCGCACCGGCGGATAAAGCTGCGTTGATCCTTTCCAGTCTCCAGGGGGGGTTGCAGATGGCGCGTGCCCTCGGGACGAGCAAATTCCGTGCCGTCATTGACCAGCATAAGCAGGATTTGCTGGCGTGAATTTGGTCGTCAAAACTCACTAGATGATAAGTTCCTTTTCAATGCAGGAGAAAGAATGACAACTTTAGATTCGACTACCGCAAGGACGCAAGCCATCGTAAAGAAGACCTATCAGGCATTTTTCAGTCCAGCACGCTATGAAGTGAAGCCATCCGAACGCGAGATCATCGAATGGGGGACCAATTACCGCCTCCCGTTTGAGGGCGGCGAGCTGGCGGTCACTACCTGGGGAAACAGGGGTCCCGCCATTTTGCTGATGCACGGATGGGGCGGCGCGCGTGCCCAAATGACCGGCTTTGTGGATTCGTTGCTTTTCGCAGGATATCGTGTCGTCGCCTATGACCAACCTGCGCATGGCGAGTCCGACGGGAGAATGACCAACCTGCTCGAGATTGCGCCCACTATGGATGTGATCGCCAAGCAGGAGGGACCGTTCCATGCCATCATTGCTCATTCCTTTGGGACGTTAATTACTTCGTACGCACTTGTCAAACGGAATTTGCCACCTCCGGCGCGGCTCGTCTATTTCGGCGCGTTCAATCAGCTATTAGAGTCGCTGCCGCGTTTCCAGAGTATTGCCGGTCTCCCAAACGAAATCATGGATGGATTCCGTGCCATGCTTTACGAAAACTTTGGACGCGGTGTGTTAGAGGCGATTACCAATGAGTCGCTCACCCCGCAAATCCCAATTCCCGCCCTGATGTTCCACGATGCAACCGATACCGTGACGCCCGTTGAGGATAGCCGCGCCATCGCCCAGGTCTGGAAAGATGCGCGTTATATCGAAACACAAGGATTAGGTCATCGAGGCGCATTGCAGTCGAAGTCCATCCACGAGCAAGTTGTCAGCTTTTTAAAGGAATAGAGTCCGTATTTTCATCATGAGACCTCCCAAATCTGGGAGGTCTTTTATCCATTGTTAGGGCGTGCAATACCATACATAGGTCGGCTTATCTTTCGCGTAGGGATAATTGGGGGAACTATAAGAGGTGCCAACCTGGGAACTTTCCGGGAGGAATAC
>JBKPQD010000454.1:0-1362 GCA_046733915.1 Chloroflexota bacterium | reverse complement strand
GAACGTCAGCCTGCCATGTATTTTCCCAAAGGTGGCGGCACAATCAAGGGCGAAAGCAAACCGGGTGAAATTATCTGGAGTCGGATTTATATTGAAGGCAATGCCTTACATGCAGATATAGGCCAGGGAACAGTCGTGGCGCTGCCGGCACAGGAAATGAAATTCCGCTGGGAATCTACGACACGCCAATGGCCGATCATGAGTGCAATATTGCATGGTGTGAGCCGGGATCAATTGATGGGCCGCCACAAAGCGAATCATATTCAGGTCGCCTACGCGCCATCCCCTGATATGGCTGATAAAGCGTTGGTAGCAAAAGCAGCGATGTTTGCCGAGATGGGGATTGCGGTGCATTTATGTGGTCAGCTGATGGAAGGCTAACCTGATTTAAAAGGGTAACACGTCACCTGTTTTAATCGCAAAACACGATCGAATTCACCAAGCGTCCAAGTAGTTATACATCGCGAATCCGAATCCCGTCGGGACCACCAGTGAAATACAAAAAGCTGACCTTTCTGGGTCAGCTTTCTTGTTATCATGAGACTCTCCATTTCTTTTGGAAGAAGGGAGAACTCTCCCCTCCTCGATTTCAGACTCTATGGTAGCACTTCTGGCAAATATCTTCCTGGGCGCGACGGCAGTCCATAAGTAGCCGCGTATGCTTGAAGATGGCTCCGGATACCAGGTGTATAATGAGTTGATAAGGTTACAGGTTCAATTCACGAAAAGGAAGTAACCATTCGCGCCAAGATGGTTTCAAGAAACCAAAAGTCAGCACAAACCCCAACATCCCCGACAACGAAGAAATTCAATACACCAGAAGCAAAAAAGCCTGCAGAACCCACAAACCGGACCCAGGGCCTAACGGTTGTGGGCATTGGCGCGTCTGCGGGCGGATTATCGGCGTTGAGCTCATTTTTTGATATGCTTGCGCCCGATACCGGCATGGCATTTGTAGTCATTACGCACCTTCACCCTACCTATGAAAGTCATCTGGCAGAGCTATTGCAGCAACATACACAAATGCCCGCCCACCAGGTGACGCGAAGGATAAAGGTGGAAGCCAATCATGTCTATGTCATTCCGCCCAATCGAAGCATCATGACGGATACACACCTGGAAACGGCTGAATTCACCGAGCCGCGCGGCAAGCGCACTCCGATCGATCATTTCTTCCGCAGCCTGGCGAGGGAAGGACGTGAATCGATCGCGGTCATTCTCTCCGGGGGAGGCACGGATGGCTCGGTGGGTCTCAAGGATGTGAAGGAGCTGGGTGGGATGATCATGGTCCAGCACCCGAATGAGGCGGAATATAAGAGCATGCCTCTGGCTGCCATCAATACAGGTCTCGCAGACGTGGTC
>JBKPQD010000453.1:0-2299 GCA_046733915.1 Chloroflexota bacterium | reverse complement strand
GCTCAAATGGATCCCGCCGTTACTTACCGAAATGACTACATTCTCCAGATCTTGGAGTGTGGACTGATCCTCTTTCAGAATATATCCACTGGCGCCTGCTTCCATCACGGCACGTATCATGCCGCGCTCGGCGTGCATGCTAATGACCAGAATTGTCAGATCGGGGTGGCGTTGTATTAAAGAGGGGATTTCGTACAGGATTGGGTAAGGATTGGGATTCTGCTCCGAAGTCGGGACGTTAATATCCAGCAAAAGCACATCGGTGGGAGTTTTCTCCAACGTAGACTGTAGTTCCTCCCCATAACGCATTGTCGCCACAATCTGCACTCGTTGACTATTGCCCAGTCGAAAGCGATACCCATCCACGATGGACTGGTGATCGTCCAGAATCGAAACGCGAATTTTCTCTGCCATCTACTGCCCTTTTCAGATACTGCTAGCTTAACAAAAATTACCCATCATTGCAAGAGTTTTCCCCAAATCAGTACAAATGCCTATACCACAGGTAGCGCTGTCTATTGTGGTGCGACACGACCAGACCTACAATAGCAAAAGATTTCAAAAATCTGTAGACGGGGATGCAAAGGGGGTTGTCATCATCGAAGTGAGCGCTACGCAATGAGCGCTCACTTTATATTTTAGGGCGTGCCATTGGAAAATCGTCAATTAACAATCCTCACTGCGAGGATTGTTTTGAGGGCGGAGAGAGGCGAATACCATCCCCTATCGGGGACTCTCAAACAAAAAGCCTCCGTAAAGGAGGATTGTCGTGAGGGCGGAGAGAGGCGAATACTATCCCCTGTCGGGGACTCGCAAACAAAAAACCTCCGTAAAGGAGGATTGTTGTGAGCGCGGAGAGATTCGAACTCTCAACCAACGGCTTAAAAGGCCGCTGCTCTGCCGTTGAGCTACGCGCCCGGCAGTATAGCGGACTGCATTCTAACATGGGAAATATTCACCGTCAACGTAAGACACCTTGTTATAATACCGTCTATCGATTCGGAGGTTCCAATGGCAGATATGTTGCATGTAAATGAAGAGACATTCAAGAACGAAGTTTTGGATTCCAGCGAGCCTGTGCTGGTGGATTTTAGCGCGGTTTGGTGCCAGCCCTGCAAAATGCTGGACCCGGTCGTCAAGCAGCTGGCCGGTGAATGGGATGGGAAAGTCAAGGTCGTCAAGATCGACGCGGATGAGAACCCGAATCTTGTCATGCAGTTTGGCGTGATGGGCATCCCTACCCTGTTATTCTTCAAGGGCGGCGAAATCAAGGAACGCATCACCGGGTTTATGCCCAAAGATAAACTGATCGCGCGTTTTAGCCCGCACTTTAACTAATATAAGTCATCTCAAAAAAAAAGGACACGAAACTTCGTGTCCTTTTTTCTTTCAAGTAGTTCTCAACAAATTGTTCAATTCATTAAAATCTACGCGGGAGGTCAAATCCATGCTCAAGGGTGCGACAGAAACGATTCGTTTCTTTCGGAGCACATATACATCCGTGTCCTCCGGCTCATCTTTGAGTTGACCTGCTTCCCGGTATGTGATCAAGCCCGGTTCACTTAATAAGACGCGTTCGGTTGCCAGCGGCTCATAATATCTCTGTCGCGAGACGCGGGTCAATTGCCAGGGAGTGTCCCCCGTTGCATCGGAGGGAATATCTAATTTCAGAACATCGACATCGGCCGGGAATTTTTTCTCCAACAACAACTTCGCGAACCGGTGTGTAAACTCGGCGGCAACTTGAAAGCTTAACTCCTCCGAGTACGACAAATGATATTTTGGATCGGCCTCCAGTGAAACCGCCATCGAAGGGATTCCTAACGCCGCACCCTCAAGTGCCGCACCGACGGTCCCGGATATGGTTACACCGGTCGCTACGTTTTCCCCATAGTTGATCCCCGAGACGACCAGGTCTGGTCTGCGTTTCATCACATCCAGCACGCCATAGAGAACCGTCTGCGCTGGACTCCCACCGACGGAATAGACGGTCCACTTCTGGCCGTTGACTTCGACCTGCTTTTCCTCAATGATCCCGTCGGACGTGTTTGGCAGGCTGCGGCCCATGCCTGAAGCCTGATCGCGCGGCGCGGTCACGGTGACAAATCCAAGCTTAGAGAGGGAAGCGGCAGCCGCCCAGAGCCCAGGCGAAAGGATTCCGTCATCATTGGTTAAAAGAATTTGTGGTTTATTTGTAGACATACATTTCCCAATGGAGAGAATAAAAAAGGAGCGGTTCTTCCGCTCCCGGTGAAGGCGCCCTCGGCGCGACTCGAACACGCGACCTATTGCTCCGCAA
>JBKPQD010000452.1:0-4591 GCA_046733915.1 Chloroflexota bacterium | reverse complement strand
GAAATGTGGAATTGCAGCTTCGGCGCGTTTCTCGTCGCCGCTTGTCAAGTCATCCAGCAAGCTTTTGAGAGCAGTCACTTTACTTCGAGGGCGGCGGAACAGGAAGCTCGCCTTCCGCCGTATTGACCCACTTGTCTCCTTCGTCAATCAACATGACGGGAATATCGTCCACAATGGGATACTTTCGCCCGCAATCCTGGCAGATGAACCAAGCATTTTTATAATATTTGAGCTCACCGCCCGTGGTGCGCACACAGTTGGGACAGCGCAAGATTTCGATCAGAGTTTCACTAACCATTTACTCTCCGTTTCCTAAGGAGGAAAATTTTACCATGGCATGCCCGCGCTCCCGAAGAGCAGCGTAGACGGGGCGGGAATTTTACGAGGCAGGATTTCGGCAAAGATTCTTTTCGTTTGCCAGTTTTTCCGGGTTCTTTGAGTCAGGTCCGTATTGGCAGATTGCCTGCCAGGGTTGGTAATGTGTGGTGAAATTGTCCTGGAACAGGACGGCTCCGTCGCGCATGACAGTGCGTGTGACCGTAACGTCCGCGCCGTTGGCTGCCCAATCCACCTGTTTCATTTCGTTCTTGCGCAGCTCGGGATTCTCTTCAAAAGCCGGTGCTGGCGCAGGGACGACATCCGTGACGCCCGTTGTATTCGACGTCACCGTGCGCCCGTCCGAAGTGGAATAGAACTTCCAGGTCAGTGAGCCTGACGAACTGAAATAGGTCTCCATCAAGATCCAGTACTGGGAGTCGTTCGTAAATTTGAAGTCTACCAGCGGGAAATAGACGGTCGCGTCCAGGCCGGCAAGGCTCGGATCCGGAGAGCCGCCAGCCGTCTGCTCATAGTAACCGACACGGTAGGCATGCGGCGTTCGTTCGACGACCGGGAACCCGGCGTTGAACACGGTGCGGAACAATGTGGTACTGACCTGGCACACCCCACCGCCCACGCCCTTAATCGTCCGCCCACCGTAAATGATGAGCGCTTCGGCAAACCCGTTATCCAGGCTGACATCGCCCATGTTCTCGCCCATCGAGAAGGTTTCACCGGGCGCGACCAATAAACCATGGAACTGTGCCGCAGCCGCTTGAATATTCTGCATACGCTCGGCGCTGGAACCGTAGAAATAAGAAGTCTCCGCGATGAGCAACTGGGTAATACCAAGTTCCTGAGCGGTGGCTGTGGAGGCAACACGTGGCTGGGCTTCATTGATGACGAGTGGGACCGTATGCTCGCCGCGCAATAAGGCATCGTTGATCGCCTGGATGCTGGCGTCGATATCCATGCTGCGTCCCACCGTCGAGTCGGCGATCAGATCAAGCTGGCGAGTATCATCGTTGAAGATGAACTTGGCATCCACCGGCTTACGGTCCACCTGGTTCTTGATCGGTACGAGCGCATCGCGCAGACCGGTCTGACTTAACAAGACCTGCACGCCGTTCTCTGTGCGCTGCACACTAAGCATATTTGCCAGAACATCGGGGGTATATACATAGGGAGCCGGGTCACTGGGGGCGGCATTCGGAATCGTCAGGGTAAGTGGCTGGCTCAAGATTTGTCGCGCCGCGTCTGCCTGCGCGCTGACATCCAAAATCTGGGGCTGGATTTCCTGCACGACCAGATTGACTTCGCCGTCGGCAAATGTTTGCAGCTGCCCACTCAGGTAGATCAGCGTGGCATCGATCTTCAGCTCCCGGCCAACCTGTCCCGGCTGGGCCACAACCTCCGTCCCATTCAGAGCAAGGGACGCTTCCATCATAGGCTGGTCCACCTGCGAGGCAATCTGCTCCAAATAGTGATGCGCTACGCGCTGGTCGAAGATGATCACCGGTGGGACGTTGACACCGACGCCCGCGGCGCGGATCTGACCCGATAACGCGCCGAACAAGCCGCCGCTTCTTCCAATCCTGTAAGCGGTCATCGCACTGGACGATGGATCAAAGACCATGCCTAATTCGGCGGGACTTGCTACCCAAGCTTTTTCGCCATTTCGAAAGAGGATTTTCCCATCGATGGGAAACGACAGCGCCTCACTCAACCGTACCGCCGCATCGGAGCGCTTCATGCCTGAAAGGTCCACGCCCGCGACGGTTACACCGGGGAAAATACGACCGGCATACAGGAGTTGATATCCCAGCACCCAGGTAATGACGAGTACAAAGAATAAAATCACACCGATAACGAGCGACGCGACAATTTGCGGAAATAGGGGCGTTCTTCGATAAGGATAGGAAATCGTAGCCATGGTTTTACCGTTTAATCGAACCGTAATAAATTTTTTGCATCAATTGCAGGCACCGATTCTAAGATGCAGTTCGAAATGTGTTCGATACCTTTGGAGGATTATACCCTGTGGAAAATGACATTTTTCAGTTCATTATCATGTCATTCTGAGGGCCACCTATTGGCTCAGGGTACTCTAAATTCCAATATGTAGAAGCTTGAGAATATGACGGTTTTTTGACTTTACTTGTTCCGAAGGAAATTCAGACCGGGAATCAGCATGGGCGTATTGGAACGGTAATTTGCATAGTCCTGCCCGAATTCGCGCAACAGCTTGCGTTCTTCAAAGAAGATTCCCACCAATACATAGAGGGTAAGGGCCGCAGAAACAACGAACGAATTCAACGACATCTTGGGTGAAAGCCAAAGAACCGCTAAACCAAAGGTATACAAAGGATGGCGGACGAATTGATACAAACCTTTGGTCATCAACGATCCCGGCTTTTCTTCCTGGAATAATTGTCGTAATCCTACAAACGAAAGCAAATCTGTCTGGAACGCGGCAACGATTAATAGGAAAAGCGCAGTGCCCTGGCTCACGCGCATGAGGTGATCGTTCGGCGAGGAGACTTGATAAAGACTTTGGTCAGGCAAAGTTATCATCAGGTAGAGGATAGGAATAAAGCTGATTACCGCATAGACGTTATACAGCAGACGATAAAACTTTATGAATCCATCCCCATACACCTGACGAAACAGATCCTTAATTCTTGCGGAAGCAAGCAATGAATGAAGAACGCCCCAGAACACGATGGCAAGAATCAACCAGAACATATCCACTCACATGTCATTGCACTCCAAAGGCAGCGAGTTCCATGGTCCCTGTGTTGGTTTTGATGATGTAGTACGGCAGCCAGGCAACACCAAACAACGTGACGAAGACATCCGTTTTTTTCGGTGCCACCGTAACTTCGCTGGTTGCGCCGACAACCTGTCCCCATCTGTCATTGATCTCGGTGATCGTCTCTTCACGGCGGCGTTGCAGGTCGGCAAGCTGACGTTTGAACTCGTCAATGGCGTTGACCGATTCCTCCACATCCGCTTTGGCTTGCTCGGTCATGCGGCGCTTGGTAAGTGAAGACGATAATCTCGATGCTTTTCGGCGCCCGCCAAAGAGCCCGGTGAGATTCTCCAGATGGGTACCGGCTTCTTCTATTTTTCTGTTCGAGAGTTCGGATTCATCCTCACGAAGTTCCCGTTCTTCGCGTGCAAGCTTATCTTCCACCGTTTTGATCTGGCGGTCGATGGTGGCTATCCTTTTTGCGATCTCCGCGTCACGGGCATCGCGGGCGGCTTCGGCGCAGGCTTTCATGAATTCTGCCTGGCTTACATCGGGACCCGCGTAGACTTTCAATGCCTGGTTGGCGCGGGCTTTGACGGAGGTTGTCCGGTACACCCAATCGGTGAAATCCTTCTGCAGGGCCGTCATTAACTTGGTATCGTTCAACGGTGTGTCAATCGTGCCAAAGCGCGCGGAAGGGACAGCGGTCGTATCCAAATCCTCGAGCGAGGGACCGTTATACAGATAGTCCTCCCAACGGATGGGTCCGCGCTTCTCAGGACTGCTGACCAATGACGTGCGAACGATTTCGCTATCCACGCCAAGCTTCCGGTCGAGGATGCGGACACGGGCAGATGCCAGGAGCGAAGGACGGTAAACAACTCCTTCCATCATCACTTCCGCAGGCATGGTCACACCGGCAGCAGAGAAGGCTTCTGGCAGGCTGTAGTTCTGCGGCAAATAATATTCCTTGATCCAGGCCGGGATCGGGGGCTTGGTGATGCTTCCATCGATGTTCACTTTCGGAGGCGCCGCGCGCGGGAGCGGAGCGGTCGCTAACACGGTGGCGCCCTCCTGATCCGCGATCGATCCGGTGACCATCGCCGGGCTAAGCGGCTTGTGAGGTTGCGTATCGCTAAGATCCACGACCGGAGCCACAGCCCTGGCACCCACGAGTTGGTTCAAGGCGGGAATCTGGGCGCGCGTCAGGGGTCCGGCAAGGAAGTTCATCGCCCAGCGGGTTTGGAACAGTTTTGGCTCGGAAGCATGAATGTTATGCAAAATAAACACGCGCTTTCCGAGCGAAGAGATCAATTTATCGAACACGCCGCGCTGCAGGCCGCCCGAGGCACTTTCGAGTCCGTCGAGCAGGCGGTTCTTATCCTGCTCGGTTTGCAGCTTACCGATGAACCAGGTGCCGGCGTTCGAGAGCGCTTTGTAGTCCATGTCGACGGGATTTTGCGTGGCGAGCAGCAGCCCGAGACCAAACGCCCGGGCGCTCTTCAACATCCGCAGAAGCGG
>JBKPQD010000451.1:0-2683 GCA_046733915.1 Chloroflexota bacterium | reverse complement strand
TCCCGTTCCTGTAAATTGAGAAAGTGCCTGCGCAGCTTTCTGGCGGGAGAGACCCAACACCTCCACAATTGCAAGGACAGCCAAGGCGTTGCGAACATTATGCGTACCGGGTACCTGCAGCGACACGTCCGCCGATTCCATCCCGATCCTACCTAGGTTGGAGGAAACGACAAAGTCGAACCCGCCGCGCTGGTTGGGCACCACTTCGCGTGCCATCACCCACAATGGCGTTGTGATCGTCGCCTCAGTCTGTATGCCATAACCAACAATATTCTTTTCTGCCTTGCGCGCATAGGAAACCAGTTCCGACGCGCCGGAATCTTCCATGCAGGCAATCAACGTTCCATCGTCGGGAAGCAAATCCACAAACTTTTGGAATGAGGCGACCACGGAAGCAAGGGTCGGGAAGAAATCCGGGTGGTCATGCTCGAGACTAGTAACTACTTCGATCTGCGGCTTGAGTCCAAGGAACATGTTGTCATATTCATCGGCTTCGATCACAAAGATATTGCCCTCTCCTGCGCGCGCATTGACACCGAGATTGTTGACTATGCCACCAACGATAAACGATGGGTCACGTTCCAGCTCACTCAGCACCCAGGCCGTCATGGCGGTTGTGGTTGTTTTCCCGTGTGTACCGGCGATGGCGATACCTGTTTTATCGGACATCAACTCCCCGAGGAAATCGGCACGCTTGTAAACGGGAACGCCCAGTTGGTTCGCCGCCTGGACCTCGGGGTTATCGTCCGTGACCGCGGACGAGCGCACCACCCAATCCGCTCCCTTGATGTTGCGGGGATGGTGACCCACGAAGACACTCGCGCCCGCCTTGCGAACTTCATCAGCAAAAGGAGTCAGGGCGCGGTCCGATCCGCTCACCGTATATCCGCTCTCCAGGAGGAGGCGGGCGATGGCGGAGAGTCCGCTGCCCCCAATGCCGATGAAATGGACGTGTGTCATAGTAGCTGTTAGCTCTTAGCCTTTAGCAATTAGATATAAACCACAAGAACAAAGATAAACGCTAGAATGATGGCAAAGTAGATTCCGGGTTCGCCCAACAACTGCGGAGGCATGTACAACATCATCTGGTTGACGGTGTTGACGATCGCCGGATCGGTGGGCGGCGAGATCACTTTCGGAAACGGATAGCCTGCAATGTAGTAGTAGTAAAGGATGGTCCCAGCCACCAGGTATCCATTCAATCCACCAAGGAAGGCGCCGAACAGGCTGTCCTGTACTTTATCGGTGCGACTTTTCGCCGCCAGATGCGGAATGCTGACAACGGTCTGATAGCCGAAGTAGACCAGGACCAGCAGAATAATCGTCCGCACCCAGAACAGGGATACATCCGTTTCGGGCAGGTTTTGGGCGATGGGGATGTATCGGCGCAGCACATGGTTCAATGCCAGTGCCAGGATTACACTGAACGCCACGAGTAGCTCCTTTGCCCAGCCTCGCATCCACCCGACCAAAGCAAAGAGGACTACGTACATCCAGAAGACATAAACTAGGCTCATCATAGTGTTACGCTCCAGCCAGTTCGATCAACGCACTGGCGATTTTTTCCGCAGCACGCGGATGAGAGAGCTCAAACATTGCGGCACGCATGGCTTTCATCTTGTTCGGGTTGTCTAACAACACGTTCAACGTGGACAACAACTCGTCGCTCAAACGTTGATCCTGTAAAATAACCGCTGCGCCGCGGCGTGTCAGGTAATCGGCGTTCACTTTTTGATAACGCCAGGCATACGGATAAGGCACCAGCACGGCAGGCAGTCCAAACAACGGATATTCGCCCAGGGTGGAGGCGCCCGCTCTCGAAATCGCCAGATCTGCTGCCGCGAGGGCGGCACCCATTTCATGAAGATAAGGCATGGCGTGATAGCGAGCAGCCAGATTGGCAGGCAGTTGTTCACGCGCATTCCTTACAAGCTGCCAGTCGGTTTCGCCGGTAATGTGGATCAGCTCATATTTACTCAACAGAACTCTCAGATTATTCAGTACGGCCCGGTTGATCGAATGTGCACCTTTGCTGCCGCCAAAAAATAAGAGCACAGCGCCTTTTCCCGAGAGGCTGAGATGCTGCGTCGCTGTTTGACGGCTCCAAAGCGCCAGGTCCGCACGAAGCGGGTAGCCTGTCTCCATGACCTGTTTGTTAAAGAACGGTTGCGACTCAGCGGTAGTCACTGCAATGACATCCGCCATGCCAGCCAACGATTTGAGCGCCATGCCAGGCTCGATATCCGGCACATAAAGCAGTGACGGAAGAAAGCGCCCCGCTAACGCCATAGGTACAGCTACGTATCCACCAGTAAAGAACATCACGTCAGGTTTGAATTCATTCAGAGTGCGGCGGGCAGCCAAGACGCCTCGTCCAATCGTAATTAGATTACGCGGCAGGGTCCGTAACCCAACGCCGTGCACGCCCGCAGCCGGGATGGCTTGAAAGTGAATGCCCTGGCGTTTCACCAGAGATTCTTCCATGCCGCCCTCGCCGCCCACCCAGAGCGTATCGAGGCTGGGTTTTTTAGCGACGAGTGCGCTGTGAACGGCGAGAGCGGGGTACACTCCGCCTCCCGTTCCCCCGGCGCAAATCAACAACCGCACCGAATGACCTCCAATCGTTTTCTTCTTTTTTGACACTCTCGCCGCTTTGGCGCGAGATGTTCAATATGATTCCGAT
>JBKPQD010000450.1:0-6227 GCA_046733915.1 Chloroflexota bacterium | reverse complement strand
GATTTCCCGTCCATATGGACGGGGTGGCAATGGCAGGTAAAGAATGGATGGGAGAGGATCTGGATGAATCCCTCATGGAAGCGCCTGAATTGTTGGAGGTTGCAAAACCTTATCTGCAGGTGGAGATTATGCCGGGAGCGGTCCATTTCCTTGTACCGAAGCCGGCAGGGCCGGAAACCAAGTGACAACGTCTACGTAATTTACTTCTCTACCAAAAATACAAATCGCGACAATCGCCGTTCGCTTGTTAAGCGGTGCACCATCGACAGAAATTTTTGCAAGCCCTCAAATCGCTCCTGGCCCTCGATCTGGATCAAGTCCACGCTATGCCTTTGACGAGAAGCGTGCCAACGCCCGGATGTCAGCTCAATATTGCCGGTCACATCTTCAAACCTTATGAGTTTGAAACCCGCTTGTTCGATCAGTTGTTTGGTGATCTCCAGCGGGACAAATAGAAAATAGCCAATGCTGCTCCGTGCTGCCAATTCTTCGTTCGAAACGGGACCCGTGATCACGACCGGGTCAGTAAACAAAGCGCGCTTTCCCGGTTTCAACACACGCTGCCATTCTCGCAAATACCCAAGCCGGTCACGGAAGTGATTCATGGAATCGATGCACATGACGGCATCGAAGATTTCATTTTCAAATGGCAATCCTAGATTGATATCCACCAGTTGAAACGTAGCGTTTGTAATTGCTGCATCCAGCGCATGCTGATTGGCAGTTTTGATCCCCTCTTCATTGATATCCAGCCCAGTGATATGACAGCCAAATTTCTTTGCAAGATATAGCGCCGGTCCACCGGAGCCGCTGGCAATCTCAAGCACATGGTCGCCAGCGGTAAGATTCAGCCAACTGTAGAACGTATCGTATTCATCCGTAGTGATCCAACTATTTTGACCAATATCCTGACCGTAGGTTTCCTGTCGCACAGTTGTCAATACCTGCTCTTTGAAATTGCCATACGTGCTATTGTATAAATCAACCTGGTCTGACATAGTCCTCTCCTCATGCTAAATGGACGCTTTGAGATTGTCCGGGAATGTATTATGGACCCAACACATCCAAAGAGATTGTACCTGTCGTTTCGCCCCGGGCAACAGTGATCGTCCAGCAGCCGGCGGTTGGCAGATTAAAGCCGGTTCCCCATTCCTGACCCGGGCGTTGCCAATTGGACCCCCCATGATATTCTAACCAGGTTGGTTGAACGATCGTTCCTTCTTCATTTTCCGCCTGTGCCTGAAATTCGTCGACGTCGCCTGTAATCCGCCAAACGATTTTCTCGTCTTCATTGACGCGGGCAGTTTCGAAAAAGAGCAGGGCCCAGATCTCGCCATCCGAATTCATCTCCGCCTGCACCTCGTTAAATCCATTGTCAGATCTTTGAATTTTTGAAGGTTGACATCCCTTTTTCGTTTCTGTAGCACCCGGCAGCGAACACGCTGCCAGCAAACTTATGACCACCAGTGACATACAAAATCGCCGAAGTAGAATATCCTTTGAAACAACTCGTGAACCACCATGATTCATTAAAAATGCCAACATGCGTTTTGAATCTACCTCATCGAATGTCAAATGTTTGATAAGTCCCTCGAGAAAGCTGAATCGAGGATCGATTGTACCTAGGGATAGGACAACAACTGTAACGATCAGACTTCCAGCAGCGCTCAGACCTGCATATTGAACGACGAAATGTTGATCCTGTTGTTCCTACTCTAGCGAAACCACATATCATTTTGGATTATATTGTAACGCTTCAAGAATAGAGAGAACCTTGTTCCTGTCCTCTGTAGTATTATCGACACATTTGATGGTGTGCAGGCTTGGAGAAATTCAAATGAATAAAGTTTCCCTCGATGATATTTCCATTCGTACCGAACTTCAGCCCGGCGATATCGGGTATGTGACCTACATGCACGGCGATTTGTATTCCAGAGAGTACAACTACGGTCTTCAATTTGAGAGCTATGTCGCCAAAGGATTGTGTGAGTTCTACGGGCAATATGACTCACAGCGTAACCGCATTTGGGTATGCGAGCACCAAGGCCGTAGGATCGGCTCTCTGCTATTGATGGACCGTGGCAAAGCCGCTCAATTGCGATATTTCCTGATTGACCCCTACTATCGCGGCATCGGTCTGGGTACGAGACTTTTGAACCTCTACATGGACTTTCTGCGCCAATGCGGTTACAAGGCATCCTATCTCTGGACAACACACGAACTGGATGCGGCTGCTTTGCTGTATAAACGCCTCGGCTTTAGGCTCACCGAAGAAAAGGAATCAACTGCGTTCGGCAAACCCTTGCGGGAACAACGCTACGACTTAATTCTTACCTGACTCACTCCAGATGTAGATTTCCTTGCTCGTCAAACTGAAAAAATGGATTGTAAGCTACCTCCCACCGATTGTCGTCCGGATCGGCAAAGTAAGAGCTGTATCCGCCCCAAAATACTTTCTGAGGCTCTTTGACAATTTTCACACCCTTCGATTTCAATTCACGAATAACTTGATCCACTTCGGATTCGCTTTGTGCATTGTATGCCAGAGTAAACCCTGCAGCGTCCCCTCCCGCAGAATCAACAAGGGCGTCCTTTGCTAGTTCTTCACGCGGAAACAGCGCCAACACAACCCCACCTGCTTGAAAAAACGCGATTCCTTCTTGAGGCCTTGTTAGTTTCCAACCTAAGGTTTCTGCATAGAACTTTTTGGATATCTCTAAATCCCGCACGCCCAAAGTGATAATATGAAGATGTTGTTTCATAAATCTCTCCTTCTATATTGGATTATCCCAAGGTGCCACGCCGCGCCCGCCTTGCAGCGATCCGGTAATGGTTTCCGCTAAATCGGGCAGGACCTCGGCCGTCGCGGCGAGCAGGCCAAAGCAGCCAGCGATCATCATATCGCCAAAGGGAGTGGCGAAATACGGTTTCAAAGTGGGAGCGAATCGCGAGTCGCCACGACTGAATATTGACCTTCTTGGTCCCGTCACTACCAGATCAAAATCGCCCTTACCAAATTCAAAAATTTCATCCGTATACATCAGTGCGCCGTGACCCATGTCATTGAACACATCTTCATGTTTCAGGGAACTATCTGCCAGCCTGCGCAACAGGAATTCAAGTTTGGGTAAATCAATCTCACCGGTGTGATGTTCAAAGACTCCCTGGATGCCCTTCTCATCCAAACGAAATGCTAGCGTATGAAAATTCCCTATATTGCAAATAATCTTCTGTTTGCGCGTAGCAACCACGGGATCAAATTCTGCGCCGAGCACCGCCGCAGGAGCCGTGTCCATCACCACCAGTGGACAAGGTAGCGTGCCTGCCGAATCGGTCACCGACTGCAGGCGCGTCATGATTTCCGGTACATCATGGGAAAGATAAGCAAAGGCGGAAAGCGAATTCTTGGCTCGTATCCGTTCATCCAGATAATCAAATCGAAATTGCCGGTCTGAAACACCGGCAGGCGCATTGCCATGATCGAAAACAGCAACGGCAATCGCGCTGAGATCGTTTAGAGAAACTCCATAGGCTTCGAATGTTTTGGCGATAGTAATAAAATCAAAGTCTTTCAATTCAAGATGATGGATCGTAGATGATAAGCCGTATGCTTCGTCTTCGGAGATGATTCTTATTCCGAGTGCCTCCACCTTCGCCAGTTCATCATTGATTGTCGTCGCGGCTGTGGGAGTCATATACACAGGAATCCCAGCCCGCGCATATTCTTCGATCGCCCAGGCGGAAGGTCCGCCGCCCATCTGATATCCGCTGAGGAGAAGGGGAGTCCGAGCAGGAAGCATCCGTTTCAAACGGCGGTGGACGATCATCGTCGGAGACGGCAGAATCAGCTTGAATCCATTCTCGATATCAACATTCGAATCGTATAGGAAGATATCCTGTGTGCCTGTGCCGATATCAACAGTAAGAATTTTCATAAGATTGGATCATAAGGGGCAGGCAGCTGCCCGCCGCTACGGGTTATATCTCTATGCCAAGCCACTGTCGGATGAAGTAGCCGATAATAAACGAAAATAAAGCCACTCCAAGACTTAACCCAGCCATCTCCAAAAACCGGGCGCGGAACGATTCGCCTTTTGCGACAGAGATATAGTAATTGAAGACGGCAATGATAATGACAGCGGTCACCAGCGCAATCGCCAGATCGAGAATGTAGTTCTCGATTAAAAGATATGGCATGACAAGTAACGCGACGGTGATAATGTATGCAATTCCCGTATAAATCGCCGCCCGCACGGGATGCTTTTTTGTATCCTCCGAGCGTGTGGACAAATACTCGCTCGCCGCCATCGACAGCGAAGCAGCAATACCGGTGATGAGTCCCGAAAGGGCGATCAACTTCACGTTTTGCAGGGCGAGGGTCAGCCCCGCCAGGGCGCCGGTCAATTCGACGAGGGCGTCGTTCAGACCGAGGACGACTGATCCCGCGTACTGGAGCCGCTCCTCATCCAACATATTAATAAGCTGTTCTTCGTGCGCATCCTCCTCACGTTCATATGTTTCTGCCTCCGGAATTTCCTTTCGGATCGCGGCGTAATTTCCCTGTGCTGCTTCTTCTCCCATCTCCATGAGCTTGACCCCAAACGTAAATCCAAAGATCATGCTTACAGTGGTATAGAACCAGACGAAAAACCAGCGCGGTTCGATATCCTGATCGGTGTATTTTTTCCAGCCTTTGTAATGCCGCATTTCATCGTCGGCGATTTGATTCAAAACCCTGGCGTTTTCGGGCGAATTGATTCGGCTGGCAAGCCGCTTATAAATTTGATATTCTGTGATTTCGGTCTGCTGAAATTTTAATATCTGTTTGTGCACATTCTCAGAAAGCTGCATCTTTTCTCCTCGACTTCGATTATGTATTGTAAGCCATTTTGCTTGTTGTTCGAGCAAAGGTATTTTCAATAGGGTAGACAAATGACATTGGTCACTTATTAATTTTTTCGAATCTGACTATTATTACCGTAGTACACAAACATCACCGCCAAGGAGGATTTATGCAACACAAAACTGTACTGCCCCTTTTATCCGTTCTCTTAATCGCCTCTCTTCTCATACTCGCGGCCTGTTCGACCTTTGCCCCATCTCCGGTGCCAACGGAGACCCGTACCCCCCAGCCGACGGCAACCAACACCTCGGTTCCCTCACTAACCCCTAGTCCCACTCGGACACCGCGCCCGACCGCGACCGCCAATTTGGCTGCTACCCAGCATATGAGCGAACTGCAAGATGAGGCACAGGCATATTTTGATCTGGGCTACTTAAATTCAGAGGAGGGCAGGTACATGGAGTACGATGACTTTGAGGAGGAATGGGCACAGCTGGGTTGGTATCAATGGTGGACTCTAAATCAGACCGCCAAAGATTTTTACATGAGTGCTCATTTTAAGTGGTCCAGTGCTTACCGGAACGCGGACCTCTCTGGCTGCGGATTTGCGTTTGCCATCCAAGACAATGACAATCACTATGCCGTATTTCTCGACCGTTCAAAGATTTACTTTGTGGAAGCCACCCAGTATTACAGACCATTTAAACCTACGCGGGGAACTGGAGTTGTAGATTTTGGTAATCCCTCCGATCACCCGGTCGAGGCAGACTTTACGCTGATCGTCAAAGGCAATTATGCTTATGTGCTTGTGGACAACGAGCTGGTAGGGGAATATACCTTGTCTCAAAGTAAGGCGCTGCGGGGGAATCTTGGTCTAACACTCCTCTCTGGTACCAACAAAGACTATGGTACGCGCTGCACCATGACGAAACTCCATGTTTGGACCCCTTGGGGTGGATGAGTATTTCTGTAATCCAACATCTCGATAAGCCCAGCCTCCGCAATCCAATGCGGAGGTTTTATTCTCTCCCCATAAAGGTGGAGTGGAGGTATGATATTAGCATTATTAATGCATGGAGTTGGAATGTCGAACCCCGCGTTGACGGAATTACTGGCCAGTTATGTTCCCAAGCTGATTCAAAACCGGGTTGCTGCAAATCCCTCACCGATCGAAGCACCGGTTGCGGAGGAGATGCAAGCAGCGATTCTCTTTGCGGACATTTCGGGCTTCACGATTCTGACCGAGCATCTGGCTGAGCGGGGACCTTCCGGTGTGGAAACTCTGGCGCGTATCCTCAACGAATACTTCGGACAATTGATCGATATCATTCACGATTACGGGGGAGATGTAGTGAAATTTGCAGGAGACGCGGTCATCGCGGTC
>JBKPQD010000449.1:0-2976 GCA_046733915.1 Chloroflexota bacterium | reverse complement strand
GTCCGATTGTTCTGTCCATTTGATGGTCACGTCGCCGCCCTATAACGTGGGAAAGGATTATGATGAGGACCTTTCTTTAGAGGAATATCTTGCGTTTCTCCATGGAGTCTGGAAGGAAGTATATCGGGTTCTTGTCCCGGGCGGGCGTGCCTGTGTGAACATTGCCAATTTGGGACGCAAGCCTTACATCCCGCTGAATGGCTTGATCGCCAAGGAGATGACCGAGCTTGGATTCCTGATGCGTGGCGAGATCATCTGGGATAAGGCCTCCTCCGCCAGCACGTCGACGGCGTGGGGCAGCTGGCAGTCGGCGACAAACCCAACCCTGCGCGACACACATGAATATATCTTGGTATTCTCGAAGGGAAGTTTTCGCCGCGACAAAATGGATGGACGAGTCAGCACAATTTCGAAGGATCAATTCCTGGAATTCACCAAATCGGTCTGGGAAATTCCGTCCGAGTCGGCGCGCAAGGTGGGACATCCCGCGCCGTTTCCGGTCGATTTACCGTATCGCTTGATTCAGCTCTATACGTTTTCAGAAGAGATTGTGCTCGATCCATTCATGGGGTCCGGGCAGACCGCCCTCGCGGCTTTGAAAGCCGGCAGGCATTTTATTGGATATGAGATCAGTGGGGAATATGTGGAACTTGCCAGTAGCAGAATTCAAAATAGGAAATCGTAGAACTTTGTCATTTTCATAGCGTAAATAGGATGATGGCGGTCAGGGCAGCCGCGATGCCAATCCATTGCTTGAAGGAAATGCGTTCCTTCAACACAATCCACGCCAAAAGTACGGTCGATCCGGGATAGAGGGAACTCAACACCGCGGCGATGTCTAACCGTCCGGCGCGGCTGGCTAGGATGTAAAAGAAATTCCCGCCAACGTCCAGAGTGGCGTTGAAGAGGACGACCCTCCATGCATTTCTTGGGACACCAAGTGGCTCATGCCGCATTACGACTACTACGAATACTAACAACGTACCGGCGAGGCGGGAAGCAACCATCGTCCACAATACGGCGTCCGTTTGCTGTGTGGCCATATGAACGAAGATGAAATAGCTCCCAAACCCAACCCCGGCGAGAATTGGCAGACGCAGGTCCATCAGATGCTCCAGCCGGAATCGCTCGGTCTGATTCCCGCTTGAGATCATCCAGACCGCCATCAGGGCAATTCCAAATCCGATCACCTGCAATCCATTTGGCAGCCCCTCTGTTATTGCACCCACAACGACGGGGAGTACCGCAGCAAATAAAGCGGAAACTGGCGCGGCGATGCTCATTTGTCCTTTGGTCATGCTGTAATACAAAATCAGCAAACCCACGGAGCCGAGAGCGCCTCCGATCACTGCGTAGAACAATGCCAATCCAGAGGGAACGGCTTCCGGAAAAATCAGTAAGGTGAAAAGGATCAGGAACAGACCAAAAAAATCCGCATACAGAACAGCGCGATAGGCGCCGAGCTTACGGCTGGCAAGCCCGCCTGCGAAATCGCCAGCCCCCCAGGAGAGAGCGGAGAGAAAGCCGAAAAGGATAGGGAGCAATAGGTTCTTCCTTGATCGAGGGATGAATAAAGATTGCTGACAAGCAAAGAGTCTCGATTTGAGACTCTTTGTAAGGAATTCCAGCTCAAAAGGAGAGGATGATCTTTACGAATCCGATTATACAATCATCATCGTCCCCTGCACTTAATTTTATCTGTCTTTATAAGTATTCCACCAGTTCATCAGATAGCCGTAGATGATTTCTTCGCCCTCAGAAAAGCCGCTGAGCGGATACTTTTTCCCTTCCGTGGGAACGATGTGTACAAAGTTGGTCACCCGCCCGTAGCGTCCGCGCACCGCTTGCATTTTGATCTCCTTGATCTGGCGTGCATTCAATTCCTTTTGTTCAAAGAAAGTTTCGATGGTCAGCTTGTTAGGCTCCGTCTTGATGGAACTGACTTGCAGGAATGGGATCAGCATTAACAAAACACAAAAAATAGCTGTCACCAGGGAAGCTGTACGCGCTTCGGCGCTGGCGAAAGCAAGCCATACAAACAGAAACAGCAAGGGAACAAGCAAAAACAGGAGTCCGTACACTCGCAGGAAACTTTTATGGAATGTTTTGGTCTCTGTAACGACAAGCGCAGGTACTGACGGGTTGGAATTCAGGGATGGAGATTGCTCAACACTGGCGGCAAACACATTCTGCTGGATGGGAGCCGTGGCGCTACCAGTAAACAGGTCCGGTCGTTTCTGACGCAGCAATTCGACAATTGCCGCATACCCTTTTACCTGTGTAGAAACCTTCACAGAACTGCCCGCATTGGAAACCAACTCTAGCTTTTTCTGCACGGCATTTGGCTTGATACTGGCGATCTCGTTCCACTTAATTTCTGCGCTGTTGAGCAGCGAAGAGGTACGAATGCCGGTTTCCTTCACTTCCACTTTGGAGGAAACTGACAGGGCACTTAACCCAAATAGCAGAGCCAACATCAGCGAGGGGAAGCTGTCGCCAAGATCCTGAGTGGCGAGCAGCAAACCCGCACAGCAGAAAATCGATGTAAATACATACAGCACTGCGAGCCAGCCTGTCGAATAACGAAATATCATGGGTTTGCCAGTAGATGCGGAAACTTTGGATGCAGTCGCTTGTGCTTCTGGCTTGGAAACGGGAGCAGATATCGGCTGCGAACGATACGAATTAAGTTCGGCGCGATCCAATTCCAATATGGCTTCACGCGCCTGTTTATTGGTCGCCTCCAGCGAAAGAACCCGATTTAGAATCTGTCTCTTCCGTGTGGGCTCTTCGATGAGCGAAGCAAATGCCAGTAAGGCATCGACATCATTAGGATTTGTACTAAGTTCCTGTTTCAGGATATCGATGGCTTGATTCCGATTGCCTCGTCTGGCGGAGTCGAGAGCGGATTGAACGAGTTGACCCATATTGTTTTTCCCTTCTACGATGGATTTCGTGTTGACCTTTATTTTCTAC
>JBKPQD010000448.1:0-4331 GCA_046733915.1 Chloroflexota bacterium | reverse complement strand
GTTCTATCCGTTAGGGATGGCGATGATAGGCGAGAGAAACCGTAATCATACCGGCGATGAGGTGGTTAAATCATCTAACGCGTTGCCCCCCTTGAGGGCGACATGGATGACTCTTCCCATCTTGGTGCTGGTTTTGGTGCTCGGGCCAGGCATCAATATAGCCATCTCGCGCTGGTATGCAAACCAGGCTGCAGTTCAAATGTCGCAGGCAGAGCTCAAGAACTTTCCAGCCGACCAATGGGAAACTTCCGATATGGTGCCGGCTCTCGAACGCGCCGAGTCCACGCTGCAAGTTGCTCTACACTATGATCCTCAAAACCAGACCGCGAACTACCGCCTTGGCTTGATCTCCATGCTGCGTCGTGATTATAAATCTGCAGTGGGAAATCTTGAAACAGCGCATCGAGAAGCACCTGACCATAGAGGCATCATCAAGAATTTAGGCTATGCTTATGTTTGGCTGGGAGAGTTCGAGAGAGCGCAGGCTCTACTCAGTCGTATCCCGGAAGCGCAGAATGAAATGAGCGTCTATGTCTGGTGGTGGGGTACTCAGGGCCGGCCTGATTTGTCAGAGAACGCTTCCACAATGGTATCCCGCCTGAATGCATCCTCCAGGTAAATCGTTGAAAACCGTCCCACCGTGGGGGTGAGCTGGAATGGCGCAGGTCCCTAGCATGGAGAACCCATGAGATAAAACAATGTAGCCATGAAGTTTGTTTTTGATCGTGGCTTAGCTTCCTTAGGAATCAATCATGTTAATTCTTTCAATTCTCAGTCTTTGCCTGATGCTCTTGCCGCTCGGATATCTACTACTTCAGTTGATTGCGTCCATTCGTATACCATCGCTGGATGGACTGCATGCGCATGTAGCAACACATTCTTTTGCGATTGCGATTCCGGCGCATGACGAGGAAGCAGTCATCGCCAGTACGGTGCAAAGGCTTTCAAAACTGCACTATCCCCATACTATGTATAGTATCCATATCGTTGCAGACCACTGCTCGGATCGAACGGCAGAATTCGCGCGTCGTGCAGGAGCTGTCGTCCATGAACGTAATGAAGGTCCAAGAAGTGGGAAAGGTGCGGCGCTCTCCTGGTTGTTTCAACGCATTCTAGAGGATCCAAAATATGATGCTGTGATTATCTTCGATGCAGATACGCGCGTCGATGAGCATTTTTTATGTGCCATGGATGCGCGGTTGTCGACAGGCGATCAAATCGTGCAGGGACAACATATCATAAGTAATCCTGAAGATGGCTGGTTCCCGGCGCTCACCTGGTCCATGTTTCTGATCGATAACCGAGTCCAGAATCTGGGACGTACCAATCTCGGTTGGTCTGCTAAGAATATGGGTGACTCGATTTGCTTTCGCACCGATGTATTGCGCCGTATCGGATGGGGTGAGGGTCTGGCGGATGACTATCAAATTCGGCAAAAATACCTTTTGAACGGAATCAGGATCGCGTATGAACCCGCTGCTAGGGGCTTCGGTGAAGCGGCGCTGAACTGGGCACAAGCACGGGCACAGCGTAGCCGCTGGATCCGTGGGGTCTATGATGCCAACCGGCAATTTGCTAGGCAGCTCTTTGTGAAGGGGCTCAAAACGAGGAGCTTGGCCATGCTCGATGGAGCGTTGCAGGCATACCTGCCTTCTTATTCCGTACTTACGGCAACCGCGGCCTTCTTTCTTATCCTGCAGCTGCTTGGACTTAAAATGTTTGGCCTGGATATATCCCATTGGGTGATCACGGTTTGGACGGCACTCCTGGGAATCCTTTTTTTCTATCCCATCCTGGCGCTGGCTTTGGAAAAGGCGCCGGCAAAGGCTTACTTCGTCATTTTAACCGGTCCGGTTTTTATCCTTTGGCGTTTATGGCTGACCCTTGTCAGCCGCTTTGGAAAAAAGAAGACTGTCTGGGTGCGGACCGCGCACAAGGGGTTATAGTGCAATCGCTTAAAGTACTGAGTATCGTCGGGACACGACCGGAAGCGATCAAGATGGCGCCGGTGATTCGTGAGCTGGGCCGGCAGCGCAGGATCGTGAGCTCCGTCTGCGTAACAGGACAGCACCGCGAGATGCTGGATCAAGTCTTGAGTTTGTTCCATATCGTTCCCGATTACGACCTCAATGTCATGTATCCAAACCAAACCCTCAATCAATTGGTATCCAGAATCATATGTGCGCTGGAGCCATTGTTGGACAATCTACAACCAGACTGGATTTTGGTTCAAGGTGACACAACTACAGTCATGACTGCCGCCATCGCGGCGCGGCATAAGAAGATAAAAATTGGTCATGTCGAGGCAGGGCTCCGCACAGGCGATATGAATAATCCTTTTCCAGAGGAAATGAATCGGGTGATGGTCGACGCCATCAGCGATTTGAATTTCGTACCAACTCCTCGCGCATTGCAAAATCTGCTTCGAGAGGGTATCTGTACTGACCGGATTGAAATGACCGGCAATACCGTGATCGATGCGCTGCTGGATGTAGCAGCCCTACCTTGGCAGCCACCCGTTGATCATCCACTTTCAAAACTGTTCGGCTCCGACCGGAACGTACTTTCTTCGAAATTAATCCTGGTTACCATGCATCGGCGGGAAAGCTTCGGTGCGCCCATCCAGGATATTTGTATGGCACTCAAGGAGATTGCACGAAAATCCGAAACGCCAGTTCATTTTGTGTATCCGGTTCACTTGAATCCAAATGTCCATGGCCCTGTCCATAAGTTACTGGATCACGATCCTCATTTTACCCTTGTGGCGCCTCTGGATTATTTATCACTTGTCAATCTCATGAAGCGGAGCGCATTGATCCTGACCGACTCCGGAGGCATTCAGGAGGAGGCACCCAGCCTCGGTGTTCCCGTGTTGGTATTGCGTAAAGTTACAGAACGGCCGGAAGGGGTGGAAGCAGGTGCGGTCCGAGTGGTTGGTGTGGATCCAGATACGATTGTTCAACAAACTCTCCGCCTGCTCGCCAATGAGCATGAGTATGCGGCAATGACTCAAGCTGTGAATCCCTATGGAGACGGTCATGCCGCGCAGAAAATTGTTGCCCGATTGCTGAACGAACAGTTGGCTTAGTATCTCCCGATGAGAATCGCTTATATTGTTCCCTACGTTCCAAATCAAATTCGCACCCGTTCCTATAATCTGATCAATCAGCTTGCGGCTTTAGGACATGAAGTATCCGTGTTTATGCTGGGGTCAAATCAGCAGGATTTCCGTGATGCAGAGGCACTCCGAAGTAAATGTGATCATGTCTATTATCATGTCCAGCCCGTCTGGCGCTCACTCTTAAATTGTGCGGCTGCTCTTCCTTTTCATCAGCCGCTCCAATATGTGTATAGCTGGCAGGCCGGCATGGCCCGAGAGATTGCCCAGCGCATTTCTCGGGAAGAGTTCGATATTGTGCACGTGGAGCATTTGAGAGGATCACGCTATGGTGTTTTCCTAAAGTCACGCTTCCCGGCCATGCCCGTGGTCTGGGATAGTGTCGACTGTATCAGCCACTTATTCAGACAGGCGGCCAGCCACAGCCGCAGCTCCTTTGGCAAACTCATGACACGCTTTGACCTTCCACGAACTGCACAGGCCGAAAGCAACCTGATCTGTCAGTTTGACCATGCGCTGGTCACTTCCGAAGCCGACCGCAAAGCAATGCTTGACCTTGTTCCCACAGGAGAGACTTCCTCGCAGCTTTCCGTTCTGACGAACGGAGTTGACACGGAATACTTTTACCCGAACCCAGAAGTGCAACGAGATATGGATACGCTCGTATTCACAGGCAAGATGAGCTATCACGCCAATATTTCGATGGCGAAATATCTCGTCGAAGAGATCATGCCACGTATTTGGAAAGTGCGCCCGTCCGCGCGCCTGTATATTGTGGGGAAAGATCCGACCGCAGAAATCAAGGAATTCCAGAAAAATCCCCGCATTATCGTAACAGGAACTGTCGATGATATTCGTCCCTTCTTGTGGATGGCTGCCGTCTCGGTTGTTCCGCTTTTGTATGGCGCTGGTATTCAAAATAAAGTCCTCGAAGCAATGGCAACCGCAACCCCGGTCGTCACGACATGTGGAGCTCTATCGGCGCTCAAAGCTCAACCAGGCAAACATCTCTGGGTTGCCGACGACCCGGCTGGATTCGCACAGGCTGTTTTGCAGCTGATGCTGGATACAAATCTTCAGAAGGAAACCGGTGAAGCAGGGCAAGCATATGTGAGAGCGCATCACCAATGGAATTCGTTGGCGTCACAACTGGTGCAGATTTATGTACAGGTTCTCCAGGGACATTCTGCCCAGCCGATACCCCATTCTATTG
>JBKPQD010000447.1:0-3277 GCA_046733915.1 Chloroflexota bacterium | reverse complement strand
AAGTCAGCCTATCAACATTCTGTTAACAGATCTCTTAGAAATTTTGCCTTGTCATGAACTATTGGGCAGGCTATAATCAGCGCCGCCATTAAGGAGTAAGAACCATGCCCGTTTATACATACCGCTGCGACTCGTGCGGGGTTGAGTTTGAGCGCCATCAATCCTTCAACGACGAGCCATTGAAAATCTGTCCGGAGTGCCGAAAAAAAACAGTAAGGAGAATTATCACCCCGAGCAAAATCATTTTCAAGGGCTCCGGATTTTACGCGACCGATCATCGGTCACCGTCGGGCAATACTACCCGGGGAGATAAATCGGAATCCAAGACCACCGACAAGCCTACGGAGACAAAAAGCGCTGACAAAAGCGAGTAAACATCAGCAAATCAATAAAAGAGAAGGCAAACGCCTTCTCTTTTTATTTCGATCATCAGTTCAGCTCTTAGCAGGTTGCTGCGGGCAGCCACGAACTGACGATAACATCCATAGTAATTCCATAGGCAACAGCATTCCAAAAGCGCATACTAGCAGGCTGGTCCTGCACCTTTTGCCAGTAACCGGAAAATACAAAAAACGTCACAACTAAGGCGACTGCCAAACGGATGAGGATCGATGTCCATGTTCCAAAACACCAGGGAGCTTGATTCTTAATCACGTTCACTGCCAGGCTATAAATCCAGCGTAAGACCACGCCAAGAAAAACACCCATAAATACCTGCACCTTCGCACTGGTGTCTTCCTGTTGTGTCGCCAATCGAAAGCGGGCTGCATCGTTAAAGCTGAACGAATTCATCCTGCCTCCTCCTAATACGTCCACGGACCAACCAGCGCATCAATGGAGACGCCGTACACCAGAGCATTCAAGAAGCGCATACCGGCAGGCTGATCTTTGACCTTTTGCCAATAGCCCGAAAAGACAAAAATCGTGGCGATCAACGCGACCACGATCCGGGCAACCACCAGCGAAAAATTCCAGGGGGCATGATTCTTGATTACATCCACCAGGAGCCAGCGCAAAATGACACCGATAAACACTCCAAAGAAAACCTGGATCTTGGCGCCTGTATCGTCCTGTTGCGTTGCGAGTCGAAAACGAATCGCATCCTGAAACACAAATGACTGCATAGGCATTCTCCTTGAATCGACTGGAGACGATTATAGCAAAGGCAGGTTCTCGAAGCAATTAATAACCCTGGCGCTCGGCGTTTGCAGGGATATGACAACTGTCATATCGAAAATAGATAAATACGGTAGTAATTATGATTATCATCACTAACAATTCAGACCGGATAGGTGTAAATTAGGCACATAAGTTAGCTTTTATAGATCACCTCTGAAAGGAAAATTTCAAATGTCCGCTTATGTAACTACCCGTAAAGGTCAAACGCTCGAGACGCCGGCGATCATCAACATGATCTTCAGCGATAAGCGCTTCTCTGTCCTTTGGTTGATTGTCCGTGTGTGGCTCGGCGCGCAATGGATTGAATCCGGTATCGCAAAGTTGAGCAACCCCGCCTGGATGAAGACCGGTGTTGCCCTCAAAGGCTTTTGGACGGCTGCCGTTCAAGTTCCTGCAGAAGGCCGCCCTCCGATTGCATTTGCCTGGTACCGTGAATTCCTTCAAACCATGCTCAATGCGCAAGCATATACCTGGTTCGCGAAGGTCATTGCTATCAGCGAATTGATGTTCGGCGTCTTGCTGATCGCAGGTATCTTCATCGGTGTGACCGCTTTCTTTAGCGGCTTCATGAACTGGAACTTCATCATGGCTGGTTCCGCGAGTGTCAACGGTGTCTTCTTCGGTCTAGCGGTCCTGCTCGTCCTGGCCTGGAAAATCGCAGGCTACATCGGTGCAGACTACTTCCTGCTCCCACGAATTGCAGAGTTGTGGACGCCTCAAAACAAGTAACAATATCATCATAAAAAACTGACGGCGAAACGCTCGCCGTCAGTTTTTATTTAACTATTTCTTCAAGGTGCTATCCATTAGGATTCCGTTTGCCCAGTAAGAACCGGTCTTGCCGGAGGGAAGAATATCGAAGGTGAAACCACCGTTGTAGGGAACACGTTCAAACTGGACGATCTGAGCGCCATCGAGCGTGTCACCAACCGTAAGGCTGCCTATCGCCCGTCCATCCCCCACCGGGTGACCGGGGGATGCCCAAAGCTCACGCTCATCGCTCAATACGAGATGGATCATTTGATGAGTCGCGGGGACTCGCACACTCCCGATCCTCAATAAGACGGCAATCATGCGCTGGCCCGCTTCATCCAAGGTCCAAACTGAATCACCTACATGCAATTGCTCCACACGGACAGCGCCGCGCGGTGTATCGATCAAGGTGCCTGCTGCAAGGCAGATTGGACAGGTGGGGAAACTTTGTTCTTTTTGAAGAACGTCAACTTTGCCACTGCTGTTAATCGTCGCGGTGATCGCACTCCCCTGCTGATTTTCTGCTCCGGTCTGGATTTGGAATTGGTATTTGTCTCCTACCAGTTCAAAGTAAATGGCGTTGAGTTTTTTATATTCGCGGTAGATCAGAAGTTTTTGTTCATCGGTGAACGTCGTCACACCGCTTAAGCCGTTATGAGCCAGTATCGCCGCGAACGTCTCGGCGTTGGCTTGGATGTCGGGAAAGCGCTGGATGGCCAGATCCGACTCCTCAGCACGTGCGACAGGGTAAAAATCGGGGTCGCAAAAGAAGAAATCGGGAAATGCTTCCAGCACTCGATACTTGAGCTCTGTGGTCGAAAGTCCACCCGAAAGTGTCGGGATGGGTGTCGCTGGTTCCGGTGTCACCGAGGTCCCGCCGGCACCATCGGCGATTACGGTACTCACCTCGGCCGTGATCATAAGCGGAGTCGAAATTCCACTTCCGGAAGGGGTCGAAGGCGCAGAGGAACACGCCGAAAGGATCACAGCAAGCGCCAAGCTGAAGGCAAATAGTTTTTTCATACAAGCCTCCTTGTATTCAGGACTGAAGCACAAAGGAATTTGTTCCCATCAATGGAATCTATCTGGAAAGAAAAAGGACCCCATGTATAGGGGTCCTCGCAACATTTACAGGCGATTAGGAACTTTTCTTCTTGGATGACCGGGAGGAGGATTTTTTCTTAGGCACTTTGGCGCCTTTCTTCCTTGCCTCGGAAAGCCCGATCGCAATTGCTTGCTTACGGTTGGTCACCTTCTTGCCAGAGCGACCGCTTTTCAGCTGGCCTCTCTTCTGTTTATGGACAGCTTTCTTGACTTCTTCACCTGACTTTCGACTATATCTAGC
>JBKPQD010000446.1:0-2268 GCA_046733915.1 Chloroflexota bacterium | reverse complement strand
GATTTTATCGGGCAGGCGTCTATCCTCAAAGCCCAAGTGATTGAATCAAATAATTCTGGTTGCACAGTGGAGACACCTATCGGCAGATTGGTATCTTCTGATCGACCAAAGGGCAGCTCGAATTCCGTGCTGGTTTGCTGGCGACCGGAGGAGATCAGCCTGTACCAAAAAGAACATGATAACCGTATCGAGGGAAAGATTCAGAGCAATATCTTCATGGGCAATCTGACCGACCTTTTTGTGGACGTGAACGGCACTTCTTTGCGGGTTCAGATGGGAGGATCTGTAAACTTCCAGCCAGGCGACAAGATTATTCTGGGGCTTTCGAAAGAAAAGCTGCGGGTGATTGAGGCAGAAGTATGACCAAAAAGAATCACACTCTGACCATCCTTTTACTCCTGTTTCCCGGTGTTGGCTACATCGCCTTGATGCTGGGAGCTGCGCTTATCATGACGGTGCTGCAAAGCATGGGTCTCTTTAACTTCACGGGGGTAAGCCAGTTTGGATTTCAAGAGTGGGCGGAGGTGTTCAATCAACAAACGTGGGATGCCTTTGTATATTCCACAAAAGTCGCATTTGCAAGCTCTCTGATGTGTATGATTTTAGCCTACCCTCTGGCGCTCTTCCTGCGCAGAGAGTTTCTCTCCAAAAAGTACTTTACCGCTGTAATCAGAATGCCGCTCTTCATGCCAGCGCTTGTTGCTGCCTTTCTGATATTGAATGTCATCGCCTACCATGGAATCTTCAATGAGTTTCTTACTCGGCTCGGTATCATCCGGGAGCCATTAAGATTAACGCACGATGATTGGGGGCTTGGGGTTGTGGGGATACAGATCTGGAAGAACCTGCCTTTCCAAACGTTAATCGTTACTTCGGTGCTGGCCAGTATCCAATCGGATCTGGAAAATGCTGCCAAAAACCTGGGTGCAGGTCCGTGGCAGGTGTTTCGCGATATCCTCTTTCCACTTTCCATTCCCGGGATTGTGACTGGAGTTGTATTGGTCTTCATTGGCATTTTCGGCGATTATGCGATTAATACCGTCGCCGGCCCCAACTATCCCCCTTCCCTTGCAATCAAGATGTACGCAAATGCAAATATTTTCAACGATTGGGGGCAGGCTGCCTGTATCGCCATTATCATCATCGTATCGTCTATGATCTACGCCTGGATCATTACCCGCGTCGCACGGTTTGCCACGAGGTAACCTATGGCTCCAATCACACGTGCTACAGTAAGTAAAAGCTCACAATTAAGTAAAAAGCAATTCCTGCTATTTACACGCGGCACCGTCCTCCCGCTGGTGATGCTCGTCGGTGCGATTGTCATCATTGGTCTTCCCTTGTTAATGGCTGTGTTGTGGTCATTGGTGGACCCCGATTTTCCCTGGTCGTATCCCGATATTTTTCCTACCCGTCTTTCCCTTTATCACTGGGATTTTGTCTTCCGTTATACGGATATCACGAAAGCGATCTTCACCAGCTACACAATCGCACCCCTTGCGACGATTTTGGCGTTCATTCTTTCGCTTCCTCCCGCCTATGCTATCGCAAACTATAATTTTCCGGGCAAAGAGACCATCCGCATTATCATCTTGCTGCCTATCATTTTGCCGGGCATGGTCGTTGCGCTGTTTCTCAGCCGGGTCTTTCAATTCCTTGGTTTATCACAAACCTTTTTGGGTCTGGTGTTAGGACACACCCTCCTGGGATTGCCCTATATGTTACGCCTGCTTGCCACCAGTTTCGAGGCCATCCCGAGAGAGATTGGGGATGCGGCTTCTAACCTGGGAGCAACCAATTTCTATCGCTTCCGAGATGTTTTTATACCGATGCTGCTTCCGGGCATTTTTGCGGGCTCCATTTTTACATTCATAACAAGCCTCGAAGAGTTTAACCTGACCTTCGTGATCGGCACACCCACGTATCAAACGATCCCGACCATTCTGTTCGCATTCTTGGGATACCATTTTGTCCGCACGAATGCTGCTGTTGTGTCATTGATTTTGATGGTTCCCAATGTGATCCTTCTGTTCATTGCTGACCGTTTTCTCAAAACGGATTTTTTGACAGCGGCTTATGGAAAATTGTGATCTTGGAGGTGCTGCCAAACAGCCAGCTGTCTACCCACCCGTATCCCGGCCTAGTATACATTCCAGCAATCGAAGGAACCGGGGCATCCATGGAGTATCTTAGGAATTTGGAGAATAAGGAGAATAAGATGAAAGGACCGTTTAGAATCGTTGTACTGTTTGTGTTGCTGTCCTTGAT